>JALONJ010000126.1 GCA_025455045.1 Microscillaceae bacterium
TGCTCATTTTAGTAAGGAAATTGTATCGTAAATAACTCATAATCAATTACTTATGTAAATTAAAAAAGTTTTACAGAGTTTTCAAAAATAATACAAAGAACCTTCTGCCTTTTACTTCACAGTTTTCATTTTTAGCTGCATTGCAATAATAATGTTTACTTTGATAATATTTATTATTGACATAGTAAAAATAATGTATGTATTTATCTTTACTTTTTTTGTGAAGAGGTAGTAAATGGATATAGAAACCCATCGTATAACGACCAAATTTTTTCAATTCTTCTGCATTATAAGTCTGATTTCTTTCATCTACAATATTGCTTATGTATGCCAATAAAGACATAATTACTAACACAGTAACCAATATTATTGCACCTTTAATATTGTCATATTCTTTTTTAACAAAGATGTCCTTAAGTTTATATTCCATTGTAAATTATTGATAATCAGATGTTTATATTATTATTAACTCAAACACTTTGAGAAATAACTCGTAATTAGAAATTAGAAACTGCCTGAACTATTGATTACTACTTCAAATACTTATTCAAATAATCAACATATTGCGAAAGCAAGAGCAAACGACTGCCGGAGCTATAAGCCACGCCGTGATTGCCGGGCGGATAAATCCGCAAATCCACGTCTTTGCCCTTGTCAATCAAGGCTTTGAGCATTTGAAAGGTGTTTTGCACGTGGACATTGTCGTCCATCATTGAGTGCGCCAAAAACATTTTGGCTTTGAGATTACCGGCGAAGTTGATAGGTGCGCTGGCTTGGTATTTTGCCTCGTTTTCGGGCAATAAGCCCATATATCGCTCGGTATAAACACTGTCGTACAATCGCCAATCGGTTACGGGCGCGCCCACAAGAGCTACTTTAAATACTTCGGGGTATTTGAAAACCGTATAAGAGGAGATGTAACCGCCGTAGCTATGCCCGCGAATTGCCATTCGATTTTTATCAATCCAACTAAATTTTGCCATATAATTGGCAGTTTCTACAAAGTCTTTACTTTCCCACTCGCCGAGTTTTTCATACACTTGTTTTTTGAATTTTGCGCCGTAGCCGTTACTACCCCGATTGTTTACACTCACAATTACATAGCCTTCTTGCGCCAAATACTGCTCCCACATATCTGCACTAAATTGATTAAAAACCGATTGCGCGCCGGGACCGCCATAGATGTTCAAAACCATTGGGTAGGATTTGCTTTCATCAAAATCAAAAGGTTTGACGATATAAATATCCAATTTTTGCCCATCGGAAGTCGTAAAGCTCGATAGTTCGCGGGGCGAATATTTGTATTCTTTGATAAAATCTTGGCTGGCTTGGTTGGTTTCTAAGTCCTTGATTTTCTTTTGGTTAGTTCCCCAAAGAGCTACTTGGGTAGGTGTAGTAGTGTTGGTATAAGTATCCAAAAAATACAAACTATTGGGCGAGAAGTTGAAGCTGTGCCGTCCGGCAACTTGGCTCAGGGCGGTTTTTTTCTTGCCATCAAAACCAATGCCGTACAAGTGTCTTTCCAAAGGCGATTTTTCGGTTGAGGTATAATAAATCATTTTCTTTTGGGCATCGACATTGAGTACCGATTCTACATCCCAATTGCCTTTGGTAACTTGGTTCAAGACTTTGCCGGTGTAATCGTAGCGATAAATATGCGAAAAACCATCGCGGTCCGATTGCCAAAAAAACTCCTTCATTGTTTCAGGAAAGAAGAAATAATGCCCAAACCACTCGCTCACATCTAGCCAAGTATCCGATTTTTCTTCCATTATCAATTGGGCTTCGCCGGTTTGGGCTTGATGAAACCATAATTTAACGTGATTTTGTTTGCGATTCAATTGCACAGTTGCCAATTGCCCACTTTGCGAAGTCCAGTACAAGCGTGGTACATAGCCATCTGCCAAATCCAAATTCATCCATTTTTGTTTTTGGTTGGCGATTTCTACTACGCCAATTTTCACGCGCGGGTTTTTATCACCTACTTTGGGATAGGGAATTTTAGTCCATTCGGGTTGTTGTTTGGCATAATCGGTTATTTGATAAATAGGTACTTCGCGCTCGTCGGTTTGCCAATACGCCATAAATCGACTATCGGGTGACCAAAGCCAAGCCTGCACCAAGCCAAATTCTTCTTCATATACCCAGCCAAATCGTCCGTTGTAAACCTGATTTTCGGCATCATTGGTGAGTTGTTGGAGGTTTTGGGTTGCAAAATCATAGACAAACAAATTGCCTTTGCTCTCGAAACCTACTTTTTTGCCATCGGGCGAAAGCTCGGCGGAGTTGGCATCTTTGGCAACCAATTGCAAAGTTTTGCTGGCAATTGAATAATAGTAATAATCGGACGTGCCGGAATTGCGCCACAAAGGGCGAAAATTGGTCTGAAAAAGCAAGTATTTCGAGTCTTTTGACCATTGAAAAGAACTAAAGGCGAAGGTTTCGCCATTGGGAAATTTTAAAGTAGAAGCATCTAAAATCAATTCTTCTTTGCCGGTAGCCGGACTAAAAGATTTAATCACATTTGCCCCTTCCATAAACGAATAAGCATTGCCACCATTAATCCAATTGACGCTGGCGGGACCTGAATTGCCCCGAATTTTGCGTCCGGCGTTGAGGGCTTCTTGCAAATTGGCGTATTTTTTTTGCGCCCAAGCCCAGTGCCCGGCAAAAACCGCTAAAAATAAACCCAGTAAAATTAGTTTTTTCATTTGAATTTGTAAAGGTTTTTGTTGTTACGATTAAAAATTTGAAGATATTTAACTGTTTGATTATCAATAAGTTAGGAGATAATTACTTTAAATCACGGGCGATTTCTGCCATATTGTTCGTGGCTGGCTACCCATTCGTTAGAAACTACTGCCGCACTCAACGAAAGTTCACCACACAAAACCGTAGCCGCGACAATTTCGGCGAGTTTATTTACTTTACCAGCCCCATAACAACCCAGTATTTCTAAACACTCTCTTTGGGTGGGCAGACCTGTGCCACCGCCATAAGTAGCCACAATCAGTGCCGGAATCGTAACCGAAAAATAATAATCGCCATTGTCTTTTACTTCGCCGTGAACGATACCCGCCGATGATTCGGCTACATTGGCTACATCTTGCCCAGTGGCAATAAAAACCGCCGTAATTCCATTGGCAAAGTGCGAACCATTGTTTACCGCTCCACCCAGCAAAGTCCCCACATTAGACAACTGCCTTTGATAATGCAGGGCTTTGCCCGAAGTATGCAGTACTTGCTCAACCAATTGTTTGGGCATTGTAATTTCGGCAACCACTCGTTTGCCACGAGTTTGTAAGGTATTGATTTGGGAGTGTTTTTTATCGGTATCAAGGTTGGCGGCAAGCGTAAAATGCTCCAAACCTTCAATGCCTTGCTCCAAAAGCCAAAAACAGGCTCGATGAACCGCCTTCGTTACCATATTTTGTCCGGCGGCATCGCCGGTCGTAAAATTAAACCGCAGCCAGCGCATTTTGCCCACAGCATACTGCTCAATATCGCGTAATTTGCCCGATTTGGTCGTTTCTTCGGCTTTGGCTTTGATTTCGGCAAAATGATTTTGTATCCATTCACCAAATTTGCGCGCATACCGCGCATTTTCAAACACAAACAAAGGAGCGCGTTGCATCGCATCGTCGATGACCGTAGTGATGATGCCTCCGGCTTCGCGCGTGAGTTTCATTCCGCGATTGTAGCTGGCAACCAATGTGCCTTCGGTAGTAGCCATTGGTACATAAAATTCACCTTGAGCGTGTTCGCCCAAGAGTTTGAGTGGTCCGGCAAGCCCTATAGGTACTTGCGCTACTCCAGCAAAGTTTTCGATGTTGCCGGGCAACACACTCGGGTCAAAAGAAAACTTGCCCAAGTGTTCCAAAGTTGCCCCGGTGAGCGCACTCACGAAGTCGCGGCGTTGTTGGGCTAACTCAGTAGTATAGTTATTGTCTTTTGAAAAAGGTAATTTGTTGTTCATTATTTTAACTCGAGTATATGAAATCTTATTGAAAAAGTACAAAAAATAAAATTTTTAAAATGCTAGGCAAAATTCCAAAACAAATCCTCCCCAATCGTCATCTTGTAAGGAACTTCGTTAAATTGCTAATTTTCAAAATTATTTTTATAATTACCTAACAATCAATTACTTAACATAATATTCCTCCGCTTATATTTCTCATATTCTTCGGAGAGGGCAGGCTAAAAAAGTCCACAAGGGTCTATACAGAATGATATGCTTGTTTTTTTAGATTTTTCTAAAACAAAGTATATTTAGCTAAATAATTGATTATCAATAGATTATATATTTTTAAGAAAATCACAAAAACTATTTAGAAACTTTTATAATATTAAAATAATACAATTTTATTTTAAAAATAATTGATAATTTATCGAGAACTTTTTTTGTTCATAACTAATTGACCGCGCCCGCCTTTGGAGGATTATCAAATAATTACTAAAATATTTACATTAATTTGCTGTCGTTAAATTACATTTAATTTGCTGATAATCAGCTATTTACGAGCTATTTGCTTTGCAAAAGGGCTATCCTTGATTGTATAGCAAATGAGAATTGGGTGAAAAAAATATAAAATAAATTTTTAAAAATGTAGGTAAACAATTATTTTATAACTAACTGATCATCAGGGTTTTATAATTTAATAAAATTTTTATAACTCATTGATAATCAAGCACTTATCCATAGTGGGAATTGCTGTTTTACTTTCCGTATTTGAGATAAATACCTGATTATCAATTACTTACAACTAATGCTGTCCAATTTACCACAAAGATCACAAAGGTAATCACAAAGAAGCACTAAGGGCTTGGTGGACTTGGTGGGTATTTTCTTGGTGTTCTTGGTGTTTAAATTGTTTATTTTTGGATTAGCTTTTGCAAATGAAATTCCTGTAAATACTTGATTATCAGGTATTTATATCACTTTTAACAACAACAAATTAATTTTAATGAATTAAATAAATTTTTGTATTTCCCAATCCTTAGGAACAAGAATAAAATAAAGTAAACAATTGAATTTATTAATTAATTGATAATCAATGTATTACACTTGGCACATCAGCACATTTTATAATTAACTCATTACTAAAAATTATTCACTCTACGTTGTTCACTATTCATTACCTACTTCTCGCTTCTCACTTTGCCCCTTTCAAAATCAGTTTCCGACTTTTGCTTTCAATTTCCTGGCGATTCATCATCATTTTGCGAAATTTACCCTCGTTATACATTTTGGCTTGGTCGCTATAGTGCTTACTCATCAAGTTGCCCGATTGTCCGGTAGGTAAGATGCTGTAAGCATTCTCGACATCGGCAAAATCAATGACAATTCTTTTTGAGGGACCCGAATTGAGCCTGTACAAGCCTTTTTCGGTAGGTTTGAAATTGAGGTTATTGATTACTTCCGAACCGCCATAAATCCCAAAAGGACCTACATTGAAAATGCGCCCCAGTAGGCTTGAAGTGCGCCCTATGGCGTGTTCGTGGGTTAAGATATGCACTTTTTCCCAGTGCCATTCCTGAATATTGCTCCCTAATTGTTTTTCCAAATCAATAATGGTTTCTTCAAAAGATTTGCTAAAGATATTCTTTTGCGTTTCTTGTACGCGACTGGTTGCGCGGTCGTCCCACCAAACCGACTGAGGGTTTTGGAACAAAATCGGATAACTTGATTTGATAATTTGGGCATCCATCAATACTCGAAAATCATCTTCGCCCAATTCATCTTTCAAAGTATTTTTGAGGATTGTATAAACCAATTTGTAAAAAATGGTAGGGGCAATATCTTTCAATTGGTGGTCGCCTTGCCATTTTTGTAGCATATTGAGGGCTTGGGGTCCTAATCTGGAAATTTTTGCCCATTCCGGCTTAGTTTGCTCAGGAGACGAACTAATAGTTTTTTGGCGTAGGCCTTCTTCCAAAATCGGTAACAAAGATTTGACTATTTCGGGGTAGTTATCGGAAACCACATCGGTAATCATTGCTTTAGAATTTTCAACATTCCATTTTTTATTTTTTTCATTCAATAAATTGACAATGCGTTTGGCGCGACTTTCGGGCAAATAATACCCCGGGTAGAGTTGTCCTGAAATGCTATCCGGCTGATTATTAGCCGAATACACATAGCCAACTTTGGGATTTTCGGATTGCGGGTTTTCGGCAAAGTCATAAAAACCAACAGGTTCGTCTTTGCCACTTGCCCCGTCCAAAATCAGTTTGGGGTTTACGTGGGGGGGATATTTCACTAGTTTTGCCGCCGCCCACCAAGCAATATTACCCGCTTGGTCGCCGTACATAATATTTAAGCCCGGAGCGTGAATCAAAGCCACCGCGCGGCGAACTTCATCTATGTTTTTGGCGTGGGGCAGGTCATAGGCGGCCTGCAAAAATTGATTGTCGGCTTGGGTAAACATCCACCACATAGCAATCGGGGCTGATTCGCCTTTAGTACCTTTTACGACCTCATTAATCAAAGGTCCGTGCGGCGTGATTTTGACTTGAAAATTAATCGGATTTTTGCCCTTTACTTTGATTTCTTCATTTCTAATTTTAATTTCTGCCCATTTACCTTTGTACCAGACTTGTTGGGGGTTATTGGGGTTTATTTTTTCCCGAAAAAAGTCCAAATCATCATTTTCAAACATTGTCATACCCCAAGCGTGGGTGCGCGTATGCCCAATAGTGCCAAAGGGAATCCCCGCCAAATGATTGCCATAAAAACTAAACCCGGGGGCTTCTAAATGCGCCTCATACCATACCGAGGGCTGCGAATAGCCAATGTGGGCATCATTGGTAAATATCACCTTGCCCGACTCGGTTTTGCTCGGAGCTATGACCCAGCTATTGCTCCCCAGCCACGCCGGAACGAGCAAATTGTCCATTATTTTTTGCACGGTCGAGCTTATTTTTTCCTCTAAAATGGGGGCTTGGTTGGTATCGGGCTTGGCACTAAAAACCGGAATTTTCTCGGTATTGGGCGGCGTTACCAAAGCCAAATCTTGGAGGTAAGTATTGCCAAATTTACGTTGGATTTTGCTCATTAGCGGGTCGGTACGAAACGCATCGGCAAAGCCAAAAGCCATAAAGCCCGTAATGGCGTATAAGTTTTCGGGAATAAATTTTTGTTTAGGAATACCCATCAAAGTAAATTCGATAGGCGTTGCGCCGGTCTCGATGTATTGGTTGATGCCATCAATATAAGCCCAAGCCGCTTTTTGGTAAGGTTTTTGGCGTTGGCTCATAAATTTTTGTGCCGAAATTTTGGCATATTCGCCAATGCCGATAGTTCGGAAAAACTTATCATTTTCAACAAATTTTTCGCCCAAAATTTCCGCCAGTCGTCCTTCGCCCACGCGCCTAATCATTTCCATTTGAAACAATCGCTCTTGGGCGTGTACGTAGCCCAGCGCAAAATAAGCGTCTTCTTCGGTTTGGGCATAGATATGGGGAACACCATAGTCATCAAAAAATATTTCTACCGATTGGTTTAGTCCTTGGAGCTTCACTTCGCCCGAATATTGGGGAGCAATGCTCCATAAATATCCATAAACACTTAGGGCAGCGATTGCCAGCAGAATAAATAAGGTCAAAAAAATACGGACGATTATTTTCATTTTTGTTATGCTAAATTTGTGGTTAAAATTCAAAAAATAATTTGGAAAATCATAAATATTTGAAATTTTCCAAATGACTATACAAACTTTTCACCGGCGTTTTGGTTTTGATTATTTTGTAAAATGTTGATTATCAGATGTTTATATATTTTTGTTAAAATTATTCTGCCTACAATGTTTTTTTTATTGTGGCAAAAGATTTTATCCTAGGCAAAAAATCGTAACTTTGCGGACTTTTTGGGGAAATTGACCAAAAAAAGCCACCAAAACTGTAATATTTAGTCGATTTATTTCACTAAATATTTATCAAAAAATAAAAAGAACAGTCAAATTTTTTGAACATTAAATTTTGAATTAAAAACGTGTAAACTATTGATTATCAAGCTTTTATAGTTTTGTCAAAGTTTACCTTCAAAATGCTCGTTTTAAGATTATGAGAGATAACAATCAAATCACCTTTTTGCTACTCACTTTTTTGTTGCTTACGATTTATTTTCAGTTTTTCGCGCCCCTGCCCGAAGACACCGAAGTAGCCAAAAACAACAAAATAGAAGGGGTAAAAAAACAAGCTACCCTCAAAGCTCAAGCCGGGCAAAAAGATTTGCAAGACAGTGCCAAAGCCGCCCAACTCTACGGTAGTTTTGCCACATATACGCAGGGTAAGTCCCAAGACATTGTTTTGGAAAACTCAGACGTAAAGTTTACTTTTTCTACTCAAGGGGCTAATTTCAAACAAGTGTGGCTTAAAAAATATCAAACTTTTGACAAAAAACCTTTGATTTTAGCCGATGAAAAAAGCACGCAAATGGGTTTTTATTTCAAAACTCAAGAAGGCAAAACCATTGATTTGCGCAAATTGATTTACCAAGCCGATGCCCAAAGCGTAAAAGCCGATACCCAAGCCGGTAAAATCACTTTCAAACTAGATATGGGCGAAGGTAAAAGCATTGAGCAAATCTATACCTTGCCCCAAAAAGGCTATTTGTTGGGTTATGAGGTCAAATTGAAAGGGCTTGAAAAACTGATTGATGTCAAAAAACCCGCCGAGTTTTTTTGGTCGGAAGATATGAAACGAGTCGATTCAGATGTGATTCAAACTCGCTACTACTCAACTGTCAATTACAATAAAGCCGATAATTCATTTGATTATTTGTATTGGCCCGACGACAACCAACAAACTGCCGATATTAAAGAAAAAATGCACTGGGTCAGCTTCAAACAAAAATTCTTTTCTTCGGCAATTATCGCTCCCAACAAAAATTTTAGCAATACTGCGCTATCTAGTGTGAGTGATTTGAATAATGACAACATCATCAAATCAGCCCAAGCCGCTTTGAGCATTGCCGCCACCGAGATTCAAGCCAATAAAGGCAGTTTCCAATTTTATTTTGGACCCAACCAATACGAGATTTTGGGCAAAACCAAGATTGACAATTTTGCCAAAAACGTACACATGGGTTGGCCTATTTTCAGCTTCTTCACCCGTTATTTGATATTGCCGATTTTTAGTGCTCTGCAAGGCGTGGTAAGCAACTACGGAATTATCATTATTCTGATGGTGCTGATTATCAAGCTCTTAGTATTGCCTTTGGGCTATAGCTCCTATGTAGCAATGGCAAAAATGAAAGTTATGAATGACATTATCAAGCCCGAATTAGATGCTTTCAAAGCCAAAAACGGACTTGATAAAGCCAACCTTACGATGGAAGAGCAACAAAAAGTAAGTCAAGAGCAATTTCGTTTGTTTCAGGAGTTGGGAACTAGCCCTTTTGCAAGCTTGAGTGGTTGTGTGCCTTTGTTGTTACAAATGCCGATTTTTATTGCTTTGTTTATTTTCTTTCCCAATGCCATTGAGTTGCGCCATCAAAGTTTTTTGTGGGCGCACGATTTATCTACTTTTGACTCTATCATTACCTTGCCCTTTACCATTCCGGGCGGGTTTGGCTCGCACGTGAGTTTGTTCAATATCTTGATGACAGCCTCTACTTTGGCAGTTACGTATTTCCAAAGCCAAAATCAGGCAAATATTCAAGGACCGATGAAGTATATGATGTATATTATGCCTTTGGTTTTGATGTTTGTCTTGAACTCATACCCTGCGGGTCTTAATTTTTATTACTTGGTGCAAAACTTGGTCAGTATCGGGCAACAAGCCTTGATTAAGAAGTTTATGGTGAATGAGAATAGTATTCGTGCCAAGTTTGAAGACTATAAGAAAAACAGCCAAAACAAACCCAAAAAGAAAAGCTCATTTATGCAAATGCTCGAGGAAGCTCAGAAAAAACAACAAGAGCAAATCGAAGCCAAGAAAAAACTCAAAGAAGGCAAGAAAAATAAATAATAAAGGCTCTATCGTTAATTTGGTTAATTCATAGTAATTTTTCAAGATTGTTTAAACCCTAAGGGTTTTTAAAACCCTTAGGACCTTGACTCAATCCCCAAATTAACAATTGAACCATAATAAATTTATAAGTCATTGATTATCAATGATTTATGATTTTTTTTAAACCAATATTTTTTCCAAAAAAAATATTGGTTTTTTTTGTTGATGTATTCTTTTTTTTGCAACAATATTGCAGATAATAAATTTATAAATATATGAAACAAATAGGTATAGTCTTGATTATCAGCTTATTAACGGCTTGTGGCGAGAAAAAAGCCAGCCCCGCTTTGCAAAAAGCCGCCGAAATCCATAAGCAAGCAATGGCAATTCATCAAAAAATAATGCCCCAAATAGACGAGTTTGAGAAGTTTTTGCCTAAGCTCCAAGCCGCCTTAGATACTCTGCGCCCCAATAATCACCAAGACTTGATTGGACAAAATCAAAACTTGCAAGCCGAAATCAAGCAAACCCAAAAAGCTATGCAAGAATGGATGAAAAACGTGGTAGAAGTACCGGGCAGTGAAGCGCACGACCACCACCACCACGCAGGGGAGTCGCATCATCACGCACCTACCCCGCAAGTAACTGAGGAAGAAATGCTGGAAATTCAAACCGAAATATTGCAAAATATTCAAAAAATTGCCCAAACTTCCCAAACTTTGCAAACCAAACTCAAAAATTATAAGTGATTGATTTTTAAGGAAGGTAAAATTCCCAATTCCCAATTCCCAATTCCCAATTCTTAACAATGTGGTGGTATTTATTTTATACTTTTTTGCTTGAGGTACCGTTGTTTTATATTTTCTTGCGAAAACGAGACAACTGGCTAAATATCAGCTTAGTAGGGGTTTTGTTGAGTGCGATTACTTGGCCCTTGGGTATGTATGCCTATCACGTGTGGCATTGGCATATTGTTATAATAGAGTTTTTGATTGCAATGGTAGAAAGTATTTTATTGCAAATTTATTGGCAATTGGGGTGGCAACGAGCCTTTTTGATTGGATTTGGGGTCAATGGCTTTAGCTTTGGGGTCGGATTGTTGAGTAATTAACAAACGTATGAACTCATAAATCACTGATTATCAATTAGTTATGTGTTTAAATTATTTATTTTATTTTTTTGAAAAAAAGTTACTTTTTTCAAAACACTTGATTGAACAATCAGTTATGCCTTCAAGTGATTACTTAAGGTGCGTAGTGATTTTACCTATTTTCTCATTACACGTGCCAAAATACTGCTTACCGCACCAAAAACACACTTAGTCGATAATCCCCCACTCAATACAAGTCTCTTTCGTATTCAATTTTACACAAATACTACAAAAATCGGATTAATTATGTAATAAATATTTTTCAATCCAAATTATTCAGTTTGCAGCTTTATGGAATGATTACAAAATAAAGCACCTATTTTATAAAGATTTAATTAATTAGCCGTGTTTGCCTATGGCTGATAATCAGGTGATTATATACTATAATTTCTAATTCCTAATTATTAATTTCTAATTCCTATATGATTCCTTGGTTGAAATATTATTGGCAAAATATCTCGATTATTGGGTTGAATCAACGCCCCGATTTACCCATTAATCAAAGGAGTATTGTCAAAATCACCAACCAATTGGCATTTTTTTATACTTTGGTATTTACGTTGGTTTTGTTGATTGACCCTAGCATCTGGGCGAAACCATTGGATTTGAGCCGTTATGTGGCTTCCATATTTGCCGGTATTGCCATTTGGGGGTTAAATTATCGACAATTGTTTACTTTTAGCCGGATTTTTACGGTATTGTTTCCAATTTTTTTCTTTTTTCTGCCGCCGATTATTTTTAAACAAGTTACCGCTTTTCAATTGATTTGGTTTCCATTTGGCTTGATAATTATCTCTATTTCACCTATCAAGTTATTTGACCTAAAGCACGAAAAAGCCTATTGGATTCCTTTGTCAGGTATTTATTTAGGGTTTATTCTTTTGCTGGAGTATTGGTTTTATCAAATTGAGCCAAGTTTGACGCAACAAGTGCCGATTGTTTATCATCAATTTAACAGCTTCAAAAATATGCACTTTTCTTTGTGGTTGATTGTCAATTTGTTTTTCTATTATTCGGCACATTTGCGGGTAACTTTGGAACAGCAATCCTACCACACCCATCTTGCTTTGCAAAAGCAAGTAGAAACATCGCAAAACTTGCTGCAAGAACTCAAAACCCAAAACGAAACGCTCAAAATGAGTCGAGAAGAGATAGCTTCTCAACGTGACCAGATTGCCGAACAAAAAAATCAAATTAGCCAAGTCAATGAGCGAATAGCGTATTTTCAAAGTGTGTTGATGAATTTGACCTTATCAAACCCTATTCAGCTTGGCAAATGGGACGAGTCTATCAACATCATTACCCACTTAGCTTCTACCTCGGCGCAAGTATCGCGGGTGAGTATTTGGGAGTATGTGGTTTTGGAAAATAAGTTGGTTTGTTTGGCTCTTTATAACTCCAAACAGCAAAGCTATGAGCTGGGAATGCAATTATTTGCTCAAGATTTTCCGGCTTATTTTGAAGCCATTATCCGCAAAGACCTCATTATTGCCTCCGATGCGCACAATCATCCGGTTACGCGTGAGTTTTCGGATAGCTATCTGAGACCTTTGCAAATCAATTCCTTGCTTGATGCGCCTTATTTTGTCGATGGTGAACTCAAAGGCGTAATTTGTTTTGAACACCAAGACAGCCCGCGAGTGTGGTCGGTAGAAGAAGTCAGTTTTGCCAAATCGGTAGCCGATATTATCACAATTGCCTACAAAAGTATGTTGCGCCGCCTCGACTTGGAGCAAATCCAACAACAAAGCCAAGCTATCCATTACCAAAACCGGATTCTAACTCAACAAAAGCAATACATTGACAACATTAATCAATCACTAGAAGCCCGCATCAAAGAGCGAACCCAAAAACTCGAATCGCAAAATCAACAATTGGCAGAGTATGCCTTTATCAATGCTCACCATCTGCGCGGACCTTTGTGCCGAATCATTGGATTGGTCAATTTGATGGAAATGCCTGATTATCAGCACGAAACCAATGATTTTATAGCCAAAATCAGAGTAGCGACCGATGAACTCGATTCGGTCATTCGAACCATCAATTTAAGACTCGAGGAAGACGGCAACCTTGAGGAAGAAGATTTGCAAATCCTTCGCCAAAACAACCCGCCCAGTCTTGCCCCTGATTTGCAGGTAGCTGTTTCGGGTTATAACTAAAATCTTTACATCTATTCTTAGCTAATGATTTAATACACTGATTATCAGTGAATTATGAAAATTGTATCACAGTCTGCCTAGCCTGTGATAGGCACAGCCTAGACAGGCTATGGTACATTCTATTTGTCAAAAGTCAAAGATTATCAAGGGTTTATAAAAATCAAGTTGCCCAATTTACTTTTATATTTTTTCCTAAACCAAGGGCAAGGTAAAACTAAAAGTTGTGCCTTGATTGAGGACGCTGTTTACCCAGATTTTGCCACCGTTGCGTTCCACGAAGCTCTGACAAAGTGGCAAACCCAACCCCGTACCTTTTTCGGACTGTGTACCTATGGTAGAGGTGTGTTCCTGAGCATCAAAAATTTTGGCGGCTTGTTCGGCACTCATTCCTACTCCTTGATCTATAATGCTGATAATCAATTGATTAGCTTGGGTTTGACTGACGAATTTTATTTCTGAATCGATATTTGAAAATTTGATAGCATTGCTCAATAAGTTGCGGATAATAAAATTGAGCATATTTTCATCGGCTTTTACTGTCTGATTGTCCGCAATTTGCGATACTAGGCTTATGCCTTTGCGGGCGGCAGTTTCGTGGTAAAGGGCAAGGTTTTCGGCAATGATTTCCGCCAATTTGAGCGATTGAGGTTTGAATTCAATTTCGCCGGTCTGCGACATCGACCATTGCAATAGATTGTCCAAAAGATTGACCAAGCGTTTGACGGATTTTTGGGTTTCTTGCGAAAATTGACGCGTTTCTTCCGGCGAAAAAGCATCGCTTTGCATCTCTAGCACCATAAAAAAACCCAACATTGAATTGAGCGGACTACGCAAGTCGTGCGAAATAATCGAGAACATTTTGTCTTTGACCGAGTTGAGCCTGTTCAAACGATTTTCCGACTCTGCCAATTGGTGATTGATCGCATTTAGCTCTTGATTATGGTTCTCGAGGGCTAGATTTTTTTCTTGAATAGCCTGCCAGTTGCGTTTGATTTCCGCCAACATCAATTGAAAATCTACAGTTAATTGGGCTACTTCATCTTGTCCCTTGCCTTTGAGTGGTATATCAAAATCGCTATTAAATTGATTATCAATGACTTGGCGAATATACCTAGATAATCGAGTAATGGGCTGGGCAACCTGACCGGCTTGCCAATAACTCAAAAAAATACTCAATAAAACCATTCCGGCAATGATTGCCAAAAAACTATTGCGGAGGTATAGCTTGTTTTTATTGGCTTCTTTTCTGATTTTTTCTACTAGATTGAGCATCAATTTGGTAGATTTGTCGGCAAAGTCTTGAGCCTTTATTTTCAAACCTGCGTCAGTTTTGACTCCAATCAAAAACTCGATGGCGACAATTTTTTTGAAAGTTTCGGTATAGTTTTCTAACAAATGTTTGATTACAACTTGCTGATTGTCAGATATTTGCCGATTATTGCTCAGGTTGTCTGACAGGCTTTGCCCCAAGGCGGTAAGGCTATCGGCGTAGGTTCCGTCTTTGCTGATAAAATAACTTTGTTCAAGTTTTTGAATTTTTAATAAATCAGCAATTGAGGCAATATTTTTCATTTGTGCCAAAGAATCGGAGAGGATACGTATTTCTCCCATCAAACCGGTATTTTTGAAACCAAGTTTTTGATATTGGCGGAGCATTTCGCGGAACGCTTGATAATAATTGTCCAATTCGCTTTTGATTTGAGCAATTTGCGCCAAAAAATTATCATCTAATGTGCTGATAGTCAGTAAGTTAGCTGATTTGGGTAGCTCAACTAGCCTTTCTTGAATTTTTTGATACAAACTATCGTGCTTTGCCAACCATTGGCTTTTTTGCACTTTGTAAAAGTCCTCGTTCAATAAATCATCAGCCCAAATATTTTGCTCGGTTTTGAGCAGGCGTAGCGTTTGCAGCAATATCTGCTCTATTTTGACGGTAAAGGAAGTCTGGCTTTCAATTTTGGCATAAAACCACACACTCAGCAAGCCCAAACTGATAATAAGCAGGGTAAAACCTAAAAATGTGGTCAAAAATCGTAATCGCAAAGAAGAAAAATGCCCAAAAACCATAAATTGTGATGATTTTTTATCCTAGCCTCGGCAACAAACCTACAAAACGCAAGATATTGGTTATCAATTAATTATACAATTTTATTTCGAGTACGTCAAGCATCAAAAACGAGTTTAGATGAATACTGACTGCAAATTTTAGACCAGCCAAATACTTTAAAATTGGGCAATAGGAGAGGAGCTTGCCAAAAATTGCCATTTTTTCTTTAAATTGCAAAGTCTATTTTTTGTTAAAAATTAATTTTGAAAATATAAATAGCTGATAATCAGTTGATTAAATCTAAAATTTACAATGACCAAAATACACGCTACTACCGTGATAGCCATTTTGCACAATGGCGAAGTGGCTATCGGTGCTGATGGGCAAGCCACTTTGGGCAATACCGTTGCCAAAAGCAATGTCAAAAAAATCCGCAAACTATCCAATGGTAAGATCATTACTGGATTTGCCGGTTCTACCGCCGATGCTTTTACTTTGTTGGAAAGATTTGAAGAAAAACTCAATGCCTTTGGGCAAAATATGAAGCGCGCCGCCATTGAGTTAGCCAAAGATTGGCGTACCGACCGCTACTTGCGCCGTTTGGAGGCGATGTTGATTACGGCTACCAAAGACGAAATTTTGATGATTTCGGGTACGGGCGATGTTATTGAACCCGACAACGGCGTGGCGGCAATAGGTTCGGGTAGTATGTATGCCCAATCGGCGGCACTTGCCCTCAAAAAGCACGCGCCCCAATTGAGTGCCGAAGAAATGGTACGCGAGAGCTTACACATTGCTGCCGATATATGTATTTATACCAATCATAACTTGGTGATTGAGCAGGTTCAATAAATTTTCGTATAAAAAACAAAAAGGCGCAAGATTGCGCCTTTTTTTATTTTTATAACTCAGAGCCGATAACCTCTTTAATTCACCTAGTCTTACTTCACATCGGCTGGTTTCATCAATTCTACTACTTTGGTAGTTACTTCTTTGGCATATTCAGTAGTCAATACTTCGTTCATATTCACCGGTTTGCCAAAGTTTTCGCGCCAGAAGTTAGCCACTTCTTTTACATTGCTTTGCAATTTGTTGACGTTGGCAGAAAAGATGTTGTTCAATTCTTTTACATCTTTGGCTTTCAAGGTAGCTCGGAAAGCTTCAAACCACTCTTTACCCAAAGTTTGTTGGGCTTCAACTACTACTTTTACCAATTCGGGAGCGTTTTCGAATTTTACTTGTTTTTTCAAGTTTTCAGAAGCACTTTCCAAGTTGGTTTGTTGTTTTTCCAACCATTCGTTTACAAAAGTACGAGATTTCTCGATAGTTTCGGTAGCTTTCAAAGAGTCAGCCAATTTTTTAGAATTGTCCACGATGCTATCTACCAATTTGGTTTGGGTTTCCAACAAAATGTCAAAAGCATTTTTGTTTTCAGCTTTAGCTTCAGTAGTTTCGGCTTTGGCTTGAGTAGTTGTGGTTTCGGTAGCTTGGTTTTCGATATTTTTTGCAGCTTTTGTATTTTTCATATATATTCAGTATTTAAAAATTCTTGATACAAATGTAATAGCGAAAAATATAAGATGTAAAATTCTTGGATTAATTTTTTAAAAATATTTATAATAAGGTCAAAAATTAATAAAATAGAAAACAAAAATTGTACTTTTTTAATATTTTTGGATATATCTTGGAAAAATGCTGCTTTTTAGTGATTATTAATTATTGAATAAAAATGTAATTTTTTTAAGAAATTATCTGACAAATTTAATCCGATTTTTATGGGGATTTTAAAATATTTGTTGGATTGATGAAACAGAAATTTTCTCTTGCCAAAGTTTCGTTGGCAGATTGCCACAAATGCCACAAAAAATTTTAAATCGCTTTGCAATCGATTGCAGAAAACCCTCTTGGCAAAGTCTTGGATTTTTAAAAGCCGATTTATGTCAAACAATGTACTCATTTATCAAAATCAGTCTTAAATTTGTATATCACAATAGTTCGGACAGTTTCTAGTTCCGAGTTCCGAGTTATTTACTAAGTATCTGATAATCAGCTCGTTACATAAAATATTTAAAATAGCATAACTAGCTGATAATCAATTACTTATAAAAAATTTCCAAAGTATTGATATCAATTAGTTGAAGATTGTTTTAAATTCATTTTGACCTGTTTTTTTTAATTTTAGGTTTCAAAATTTGATTTTTTGGAAACTAAAATCTACAACTGCTTGATAATCAATTGATTACTAAAAAAAATAGGATCTTCACCACTTTTCAGGAATTGCCTTTGGGAATTCCATTGAATTCTGAACGAAGTGAAGAATCTAAAGCGTTGATTATCAAGAGTTTCAGATTCTTCGGAGCTTCGCTCGGTAATTTCACCAAGCTATCGCTTGGTTCATGGTTCATTAATGCTCAGAATCACTGAAATTGATAAATTTCAGAAAAAAAGATTCTCATTACTGAAAAGTGGTGAAGAACCAAAAAATAGTTCTTTGCTGATTGTAAAGAAGTTCTAGCTTTATTCTAAGCCTAAGCTCATTTACGCGGGCAGGTTAGGCAGCCTGCCTTACAATTTTTCTTAAAAAGGAGGAAATAACTCAAAAATTACACCAAAATAAGCCTTGATTTTATTAGCTAAACAAATCCAAAATATCTTCTTGTGAAAGTTTTTTGATAAATCCGGTTTCTGCCCCTACCAAATCTTCGGCAAGGTCTTGCTTGCGTTTTTGCAGGGTGAGGATTTTTTCTTCAATGGTATCTTTGCAAATCATTTTATAAGCAAATACCTTTTTGTCTTGCCCAATGCGGTGCGTACGGTCAATAGCTTGGGCTTCGACGGCCGGATTCCACCAAGGGTCTATCAAATACACATAATCGGCGGCAGTCAGATTTAAGCCTACTCCGCCGGCTTTGAGACTCATCAAAAACACTCGACAGCCTTTGTCGGTTTGGAAGCGTTTTACTTTGGCGGCTCGGTCCACCGTTTGCCCGTCTAAGTATTCGTAAATGATGTTGCGTTTTTCCAACTGCTCGCGCACGAGGTTCAACATTCCCAGAAACTGACTGAATATCAACGTTTTATGATTGGAGGCGTTTTCTTCCAATTCTCTTATTAGTTCATCGAGCTTGGTCGAGTCTTTGCCATAGTCTTCATCGCCCGAAAGCAAGGCGGGCGAGTCGCAAATTTGGCGGAGCTTTAGCAAACCTTCCAAAATCAAAAAACTACTTTTTTCTTTGCCGTCAGTCATAAGTTTACCGGCGATTTTTTGGCGGTACAATTCGCGGAAAGTTTCATATACTTTTTTCTGTTCTTTGCCCATTTCACAATACAAAATGGTTTCGGTTTTATCGGGCAAGTCAGTAGCTACTTCCTCTTTGGTGCGTTTGAGCATAAAAGGATAAAGCATTTTGCGCAATTGTTGCGATTTTTCTTTGTCTTGGTGCTTATCGATCGGATTGGCAAATTCTTCTTTAAAAAACTCTTCGGAACCCAAAAAGCCCGGATTCAAAAACTCGAATTGCGAATACAAATCAAAAGTATTGTTTTCAATCGGCGTACCGGTCATTGTCAGGCGATTGTTTGCCTTGAGCAAGCGGACAGCTTTGGAGATTTGCGCAGTTGGATTTTTGATGGCTTGCGACTCGTCCAAGACAATGTAGTCGAACTCAAATTCTTTAAAAATCTCAATATCACTGCGCAAAGTGCCATAGGTAGTCAGGATAATATCGTAGTTTTCAAATTCATCGGTGGCTTTTTTGCGGCTCACTCCGCGATACACAAACATGCGGAGGCTGGGGCAAAATTTTTCGGCTTCGGCTTGCCAGTTAAAAATCAAAGAAGTAGGCACTACGACCAAGTGTACGCCTTGGGGTTTTTGATTTTTGCGGTTTTGCAAGAGGGTCAATACTTGCAGAGTTTTACCCAGTCCCATATCATCAGCCAAGCAACCGCCCCAGTTGAACTCATTTAAAAAATTGAGCCATTTGTAGCCTTCTTTTTGGTATTCTCGAAGCTGGGCATTGACATTGGTAGGCAGGTCAATATTTTGTATCTCTTTGAAATTCAATAACTTACGTTTTTTCTCGGCAAGTTCTTCTTGAATAGCCAAGTTATCGACTTGCGCGAGCAATTCATCAATCAAATTGAAATGCAATTTTGAGATTTTGAGATTATCGCCTTTCAGCGTTCCAAATTTGAACAAATTGCGGTGTTGTTCAATCCATTCTTCGGGCAAAATACCCAAAGTGCCGTCTTTGAGTTGGACATAATTTTGCCGATTCAAAACGGCTTTTTTCAAGTCGGACAAAGACACAAACTGGTCACCAAACGACAGTTCCATTGTCATATCAAACCAATCGATGCCCGAGGAGGTTCGCATCTGAAAATTGGGTCGATTGGGGTTATAACGCAATTTTTTCAGCTCTTTGAAGCCAAATACTGCCAAATTCTTGGTTTTGACTGCTTCAAAAAAATTGAACAACCAGCCGTCTTTCAATACATCATTGAAAGCGATATAAAAATAAGATTGCCCCTTTTGATAGGCAAAATTGGGGTGCAAAGATTCTAAAAAATTAAAAATATCTTGCTCCCAAGCTCCGTCTCTTTCCCAAAGAATGATTTTGCGATTTTCGGTATAGCTTACTTTTTCGGTGCGCCCGTCTTGCTCAAACTCGATGATTTCATCATTCATTTTGTAGGCATAAGCCGGCACAATGAGGAGGTTGTTTTCGTCTTCTTTGAGGTATATTCGGGCTTCATTTACTTGGAGTGGCGAGTTACTTATATCTAAATCGACCTTGAACTCAATGTCAAATTTTTCGGTAAGCGGCAAGATAAAATCGCGCAAAAAGCCTTCAAAACCACTTTTACGGATTTTGAGCTTGCCATCACTGCCTTGCAACATCTTTGCCAACCAAGCGTGGTTAAAATTACTCCAGCGATACAGTGTACCATTATAAATAGTGAGCCAAAAATTATGTTTGAAAGCAAAAAACTTATTCAAGCTCAATTTTTCATTGCTTAAATAAACAAAAGCCACAAAGGTAACAAAGTCAGAATCTTCTTCCAAAACCAATTCTAGGCGGGGTGGTTCAAAATTGATTTTTAATTCAAGCAGTTGATTGGCACTCTTTACTCCGTGGGGGTCGGTTTGCAAGTAAAGATTTTTGCCTTCCAACAAAGGAAATATTGTATCAATTATTCTCCCAATTAGCTCATAGGCAAATCGCTGCGCCTCATCGCTCAGGTCTTTCCAATAAGAATATGAATAATAATATTGATTAGACAAAAGACCGGCTTTGGCGAGTTTTTGCACCATATAATCGCGGCGTATTTTTTGGGTTATCACGCGGATTTTGCGGTCTTTTTCATCCAAATCAGGCATTTCTTCGGTTATATTATACGAATAAAGATTGCTGTAAAAAGGTTTTAGATAAGATATTTTGTTGCCGGTTTTGGCATATTGAAAGGTATAAGCATCAATTTTAAAATCAAAAAAATAGGAACTGATGTCGGTAAAATCGATGGCATACAACAAATGGCGAGAGTTGTCGGGTTCGGCGATAGCTTCTAATGGCTCAATAGCTACTTTTTTGTTGAAAATAGCGACTTGTTTTCGCCAATCGTTGCTTATTGGTTGAATAGAAGGGTCTTTGACAATGAGATTGAGTGCGCCTTTGTCGGTAACTTTGAACTCAAACTTATCGTCAATTTTGTCATTTAGGCTAAAACCATAAGGGGCAAGGGCGCGGTTTTTTTCCAAATCCCAATCTTTAAACATTTCAAAGGCGTGAAGCCCATAGTCGTTGCGCAATTTCAAAAGAGCCACTATTTTATGCTCACAAAGTTGCACCGGCAACTCTTGCTGACAAGAACAAGCCGTATGAATGTAGTTTTTGGTTTTGGATTTGCTAAATTCAAGAGCGAAGCCGTTTTTTTTGTAGTCCACCTCGACTTTGGCTACGCCATTCATTGCCTCGACTATTGTGATCAACTTGATGTTGTTGCGGATTTTCCAAATCTCTTTGCTGGTAAGATTTATGAGGTGGTGGTCTTGCAAATCGGGCAAATATACTTCGTTGTTTGCCATCGCATAGGTTTTGGATTTGATAACCGGGGCTTGGTTTTGAATATGCTCCATCAGATACAACAAAACCGCCGCAATATGCTTGCAGTAGCCCCCCCAATCGTAATCGCAGGTACAAGTAGCCGTAGAATTGCTCTGGGCAAAATTGAAAATTCGAGTTTTGTATTTGGTATTATAATAACTGCTGCTATTGACTGTAAACTCCGCCAAACCGGTTTCGTAGTTGATGTCTTTGAGTTTTACATCATTATTTTTGATGATAGATTTTCCACTAGCAATGTTACTGGTGTTAGCTTTTTTGGTTAATAAATTTTGCAGGTTTGCAACGATTTCTTTGTTATTCATACAAATGATTAAAACGGCACATTATCTGATGCTAATTTCGTAAATATTTGATTATCAATTACTTATGAAATTATATGAGTTTTTCAAATTATTTTTGGCAAAATTAGTGATAAATACGGTTTAATTTTTATTCAAGGGCAAAATATTCAGTTCAAACAGCTTTGCTAGGAGCTTTTGTACTGAGGTCGCGTAACAACTCGAGTTGCATTTCTTGAGTTTCCATTACTTTTTGCCATTGGTATTGCATAAGGTGGTCGATTTTTTCGTGTAAATTTCGAATCTCAATTTCAGCTTTGAGATTGATTTGATAATCGTTTTCGGAGCGCATACGGTCGCGGGCTTCCATTCGGTTTTGGCTCATCATAATAATCGGAGCTTGAATCGCCGCCAAACACGACAGCAACAGGTTGAGCAAAATGTAGGGATAAGGGTCAAATGGACGATACCACAAAGTGAGACTATTGAAGATAATCCAGATAATCAGAATACTAAAAAAGGTGAGAATAAACGACCAACTACCCCCAAATCGGGCAATATTATCGGCGAGTTTGTCCCAAATGGTGAGTTTTTGATTCCATTGGGCGTACATATCACGGGTGATATTGGCTTGTTCGTTGATGCTGTTTACTACTTCTTTTTGAACATTGGTCAAAAAACCGGCATCTTCGACTAAGGCTTCTTCAATAAATCGCAGGCGATAGCGGTGGAGGTCGGCTGGGCAAATGTATTGTTCATCATTCCAATCGGGTAAGTCTTTGCTTATCAATTGATTGATTGCGGGGCGCAGAGACTCAGCTTTGATTAAATGGCTCGACGGGCGATTGCAAATTTTGCAGTGATGAGTAGAACTACGGGTATTTGACATCAGGATTTTTAGATTAAGTGATTGATAATCAGTAGATTGTGCAAATGATAAAAGGTAAATTCCGAAATCAATTGCGCGACTGATGGAGTCCGCCAAAGGCGGAGGAAACCCCGCCTTCAAAATGGGGGCATTTCAAATTTATTCCTTAGATTCCCACTCTCAGAGGAGAGGGCAGGGGTGAGGTCTTAAAACGTAAATTTGAAATGCGCCCTTCAAAATTTACTTCTTTTTCGCAGTAAAAACGCCGTTGGGTTGGTTAAAAATGACCTCAATTACTTTGGTTTTTTTAGTATCCCAATTGAAAATAGTGCTATAGCCTTTCAAATCTTTGAGGTCAAATTCATTGGATTTGCGCGCCAGCAGTTCGTAGGTGGGTTGCCCGGGTACAGTGAGGGTAAGGGTATTTTCGCCTTTTAATTCAACTTTGATAACCAAGTCCCTGAGTTCATATTCGCCCAAATAGGGGCGAAGTTCATCTTTGGTGAGTTTGCGGGGTTCTATTTTTCGGCTAAAAGTGATGTCGGGGACATTGGGGTCAAATTGAGTTTTGAAATAATCAATTTCACCTTTATCATTCATACCAAATTGAAATTTGTTTTTGTTAAAATTATCTTCATCACTTGCCACAAAAATATCATAATGATAATGGTTCAAAGGGCTTTTGAGGGTATGAAAATCAATATGTAATTGCTTGCCTTCAAATTTTATTTCGGCGATGCCATAAGCCGGATGTTCATAATTGCCGGCATAGTCAGCCAAAGGGTGGGAGGGGAGCGTAGCCTTTTTTTGATTGGGGTCAGGGGTAGTGGCTTTTTGCTTGGCTTCTTCGCGGTTTTTGTTGCGGTCGTCTAACAGTCGTTTGTTCCAGTCGATTTCGTTTAGGTTGAGTAGTTTGTCGATGACCATATTGCGCGCAATAGAAGTTACCAGATTGCCATTGGCATTGGTCAGTACCACAATACCCAAAGAATCTTTGGGATAGAGGGCGGCATTAGCCGAAAAACCATCAATATTGCCGCCGTGGTCGACCCGCAAATGCCCCCGATATTGATTGACAAACCAGCCCATTGCATAAGAGCTGTAGAAAGTTTCTTCGCTCAAGCCTACACCCATCGACATTTGCGGGGTGTGGGTTTGGGCTAAAATCGAGCTTGAAATGATTTCTTTGCCCGCAAATTTACCACCATTCAATTGCATAATGAGCCAATTTGCCATTTCCTCAACATTGGCATTGATTGAACCGGCGGGACCCATTGCATCAAGATTGCGAAAGGGTATCAAAGTTATTTTGTCGTTTTTGCTGGTATATGGCAAGGCAACATCGGGAGATTTTTGGCTTTCGATGACCGAAAAATTGGCGGTTTTCATACCCAAAGGTTCAAAAATGTTTTGCTTAGTGTATTGTTCCCAAGTTTTATTTGAGAGTTTTTCAATCAAATAGCCTGCCGTCATAAACATTAGGTTTTGATATTGCCATTTGGTACGAAAATCTGCATTAGGTTCTAAAAAACGCAGTCTTTCGTATAATTCCTGACGCGAAAAACTTGAGCCGTACCACATAAAATCGTGGCGAGGCAAACCCGAGCGATGGCATAATAAATCGATGGCGGTCATTTGTTGCGTAGCAAAATTATTGTGTAGTTGAAAATCGGGCAAGTAATTTCGGATAGGTTTGTTCCAATCCAACTTACCCGCATCTACAAGTTGTCCAATACCCACCCCGACAAAGGCTTTGGTTGCCGAACCAATGGCAAAAATGGTTTGGGAGGTAACCGGCAACTTTTTTTCTAAGTCTCGATAGCCCAAGCCCTTGGCATAAATCAGTTTATTTTTATACACAACTGCCAGCCCCAAGCCGGGTACTTGCCAATCTTGCATCGCTTTCTCGATGTAAGGCTCTAGAGATTTGATTTTTTCTTCATAAGTTTGGCTTTGAGTCAAATGGCTCAAAATGAGGAGATTAAAAAATAAGATGAGCCGGAATGTTTTTTTCATAAATTAAAGAGTTTTAAATGTTGTTGTCTTGATGTGGTTGTCAAATTATTTGAATCTAAAATAAATCAAAAACAATTGTAGTGCAAATCTTTATAAAATTAGGAATTAAGAATTAGAAATTGTATAACTGCTTGATTATCAATTGATTATATTTATAGTTTTAATTTCACAAATTCCGATTAGATTTTTAAATAAATACAAAAGGAATTATTATACTAACGTGAATATTTTAGTAACTATTTGATAATGAGCTAATTATGATACAAAAATGCGCTCTTTCTGGCAAAAAATCAATTGTTTCAAAAATAAAATTGT
>JALONJ010000569.1 GCA_025455045.1 Microscillaceae bacterium
CCACGCAGGATGACGAGTGGGGAGATGAGTTGGGTTATTTTCAAATATTTCATTTTTTGTACTTTTTTAATATGTTTTAAAATATTCACGTTAAATTAGTTCTTCAGGGATTTTAACGCTTTGGTCGATAATAGTTGCTTGTGGGGACACAAGCAACGGCTCATAAGCCCTTGCCTGTGTCCCCACAGGCAAGTTTGCGGAAGTTCCTGAAAAGTTATGAATTGTAAATATCTGATTATCAATTAGTTATAGATTTATCAAACCAAAGTTATTGACCTGATATTTTCAATACAATTGATATTTTTTCAAATTGGGTAAAAATTTCTTGGGGCGTTGTTTTTCGTATTCATAGAGCAACTTGCCCAAATCTGCCATAAATGGAAAACTGATTTTTTGGTAGCCTTCGCCTTCGTTTATGGGTACTTGATTGGTGCTAATGACCGCCGACACAAAAAACTCGATGCCTCGTTGATAATCCACAAAATAAGCGCAATCTGATACATAGCCCGACCACCAACCTACGATATTGAACACCCGAAAATTGGATTTGGCGGCTTCACTGCGCCCGTAATACAAGTATTTTTTGTAGGTATCATAAAAACCATCTTTGGGCAAATAAGCCGTGAGCTTGCCTTCGCTGGGGTACGCGCCCAAGCCGCGCCATAAAAACTGATAATCTTTTTCGGTCAAATTAAATCTTTGGTAGGCGGGTAGAGCTTCGGGCATCATCACGGCTTTGAGCATTTGGTGGGCTTGGACTAGCGGCAAAAAATTTTCATAATTGGGGTCAAGAGTCGGGATTCCGCTTATCGTAGCTCGGCGTTGCCAAACACTGCGGCGCGGGTAGTAGGGGGTAGGGTTGTATGCTCCGGCTTGGGTATAAATCAATTGATTTTGGTCATCATAGAAAAAAACCGGATTGGTGTAGCGATTTTGTAAGGTATCACATTCATTGAATCGCCGAATAACCCGCACGCCTTCATAGCATTTTTCATTCATTTTTTGTTGAATGTACCGTTGCCCCAAAAACTCAAAAAGCCGCGTATAACCCTCATTATCACTTACCAAGAGCATTTTTTCCAAATAACGCGCCAAACTTGGAGCTTCACTCGGAGGCAGTGCCTTGCTATTGAGCGGAGTTTGGCAAGTAAAATTAGTCCCAAAACCGACTTTGGTGAACTTAGTTACTCCGGGAATCATTTGCTCATTCAATTTTTCCAAAGTAAGCAAAGCCACCGGCAATTTGACCAAGCTCGCCGGATTGAAATATTTTTGAGATTTCAGATTATACACAAACTCGCGCAAATGTGGTTGATTGAGCGAATCACGATGGATTTGCGTATAAATAATTTGAAGTTCGTATTTGTCAGGCTCGAGCAAATAGGGGCGAAATTTGTCGGGCTGAGTAAGCATTAGGCGATAAATAAGTAATTCATCTTCAATGATTTGACTGCAAGCGGATTGACAAATTACTAAGCTGATTACAAAAACTGACCATAATTTTGATTTGAATAGCGGCATCATTTTATTTGACTTGTTGATAAGCCAAATTAATGCAATCTGTTGGTAAGTGCAATACTCAGCTTGTCAATAAAAAACTAAACTGATTGATAAGTATTTGATTATCAGTTATTTATCTCTGAATATTTTTTGACTTAATCTTGGTAATTTTTCATCTTACAATTTTGATAACAAAAGTGAGCCTAAATTTTAAAGCCTTGACAATCAGACTGTTAGATTTTTCAGATTTTGATTTTAAGACTTTTTGGTTTTCTTTTGCATAAACTAATTCACAGACCATTTTTTACAGTTTTATATCCCAATTTTTATAATCCTATTTCACCGAATCTTTTATTACAAAAATAAGAAAAATGAAAAAAGTCTTATTCCAATGTTTAATGCTTTGGACTCTGCCACTTGCCGCCCAAGAAGACAGTATTCAATGGGCTACTAAAGTATTAGAGGTAAGTTCAGAATTTACAAATGAAAGAAACCCTACTAGCCAAGCCTTTAGAGCTATACAGGCTTTGGGTGAGCCTAGCACGATGCCTTCCAACCAAGAAAACGGCGCGGCTTGGGCACCGCAAAAACAAGATGCAGGGCAGGAATACATCAAAGTAGGCTTTGCCAAAGCAATGAAAATCAACCAAGTATTGATTAACGAAGCAGCCAATGGAGGAGCTATTACCAAAGTTGAGGTTTATAATACGACAAATCGTGTAATACTGGTTTATGATGCTGAACTCCAGCCGCTCAATAAAGGAGGATTTATCAACATCATTTTAAAACAAACCCTTGAGGATATTATTGCGGTAAAAATAACTTTGAATACCCAAAAAATAGCGGGAACTAATCAAATTGATGCCATAGGCATTGCTTATTTAAAAGAAAAATATCTTCCCAAAATCAATTTGATAGCCGACTTACAAATAGATAGAAAGCCCGAAAATTTGGGGACAAAAGTAAACTCGAAATACCAAGAGATAGCTCCTGTGGTTAATCCCGAGGGTACAAAACTATATTTCACAAGGTCAAGGCATCCGCAAAACACTCTTAACCCTGATAAGCAAGACATTTGGTGGGTGGATATTTTGAACGATTCTATCATCAGTAGTGCAAAAAACCTCGGTAGCCCCATCAATACTGCCCAACACAATTCTTGTTTCCCCATCAATAGCACTAAAAAATTATTGCTGAATAACATCTATAACTCTGATGGCACTCTGGAAAAGGGCTTATCAACCTCCGAACTCGATATGAAAGGCAAATGGTCAAAACCTAAGCAGGTAGTAATTAAAGATTATTATAATCTCAATACCTACAGTGAGTTTTTTATGAGTGGTGATGAAAAATACCTATTGATGACCGTGGAAAGACGCGATACCTATGGTGGAAAGGATATTTATGTGGCTTTCAAACAAAAAAACGGGTCTTATTCTCAGCCCCAAAACATTGGTAAAACCGTAAATACCGGAGCTTCGGAGACTAGCCCATTTTTGTATGCCGATAATCGGACTTTGTTTTTTTCTTCAATGGGGCATCGAGGCTATGGAAGCAATGATATTTTTGTAAGCTATCGCCTTGATGACACGTGGACTAATTGGTCAGAACCCCAAAATTTAGGACCTTGGATAAACACCCCCGAGTGGGATGCGTATATCTCGATGCCCAATTCGGGCAAATATATCTACTTCGCCTCATACAAAGATTCTTTGGGCGATGCTGATATTTTCAGAGCAAAACTAAGCGAAGAAAACCGAGGGATTTTATTTCAACAAAAATAAATCCAGCAAGATTTTGAAAAAATTATTTGTAAATATTTGATTATCAAGTATTTACAATTCAAATTATCAAATAGTTCAGCCTTCTCAAAAGACTAAGAAACATTCTAAATCTGTCTTGAGAAGGCTTTATTAGCTGGGTGCATTTCAAATTTACGCGTTTCTATTGCCTCACCCTAACCCTCTCCGAAGGAGAGGATATAAGGTGGTAAATTTGAAATGCACCCTATTAGCTTGATAATCAAGGCTTTATCTATTTGTTTTGGTTCTTCACCACTTTTCAGGAGTGAAAATCTTTTTTCTGAAATTTATCAATTTCAGTGATTCTGAGCATTAATGAACCAAGCGATAGCTTGGTG
>JALONJ010000127.1 GCA_025455045.1 Microscillaceae bacterium
TTTGAGGAAATTCTGGCTTTATTCTAAGCCTCAACTCATTTACGCGGGCAGGCTAGACAGCCTGCATTACAATTTTCCTGAAAAGTGGTGAAGAACCTTATTTAATAACCACCAGTTAAAGATATCGAGAATCAATAAATTTCGCACCATTCGGCACGCGAATTGACACCTCCCACCCGCCTAGCCTTCAAATATCCAAAACTTTGGGGACTTTGAAATATTCTTCATCTTTTTGGGGCGCATTCCAAAGGGCTTTTTCGCGCTCAATCTGATTTTGCACCACATCAGCCCGAAACACATTTACCTCCTCCGAAAGATGAATCAAAGGCTCAACTCCTTCTGTATTCACTTCTTGAAGCATAGCCACCCAATCCAAAATTTTGTTCAAGTCTGCCAACAGCTTCGCTTCATCGGCAGGTTCAAATTCAAGACGCGCCAAATTAGCTATCTTGTGTAAAGTATCAGTATTAATCATAAATATTTTAATAATAAATAGCATTAAGAATTGAGGAGTGGGGAGTAGGGAGTGAAAAACCAGAAGTGAAAATTAAGTATTTGCATTTACCAACTCGACCACATTTCAGTTTCACAAATTACTTGCTACAGCAATTTCCACTGTATAAATTTTAAACGAATGTTTGATTTTTTAGAATATTTACAAACAGATTTACAAAATATTAAAATATAGCACAGTAAGCGTTTTTTGTTTCAAGCATATTATTTTTACCCTACGCATCGCTCCTCAATTCTCGCTTCTCACTCCTCGCTCCTCGCTCCTCAATTCTCACACCTTCACCAAGTCCGCTTCAGTTACATCTACCAAAATCTGATTGCGCAAAATATCGTCCATTGTTTCGTGTTGGCGAATCAAATGCGATTTGCCATTATAGACCAAAACCTCTGCCGGACGAAAACGCGAGTTATAATTCGAACTCATCATAAATCCATAAGCCCCGGCGTTTTTGATACAAATAATATCGCCTTCGCGCACTTCATTCAATTGTCGTTGATTGCCAAATGTATCCGTTTCGCAAATATATCCCACTATGTTGTAAGTTTGTAAATCACCTTCGGGATTGCTGGCGTTGAACATATCGTGGTAGGCATCATAAAACATTGGGCGAATCAAATGATTAAGCCCCGAATCAACCCCAACAAAAGTGGCATTGGGCGTTTGCTTGACCACATTGGTTTTGACCAAAAAATAACCGGCTTCACTCACCAAAAACTTACCCGGCTCAATATAAATATCGACTTTTTTGCCATAATCTTCACAAAATTGCGCATAAGCTGAGTGCATATTTTTTGCCAAGGCGTGCATATCGGTTGTTTTGTCGCCTTTTTTGTAGGCTACTTTAAACCCGCCGCCAAAATCTATAAATTGTAGGTTTTTAAAATGTTTGGCTGCTTTAAACATCACATTGGCTACTTGCATAAATACTTCTCCGGCAAAAATATCTGAGCCGGTATGTACGTGCAAACCCTTGATAGTGAGCTGTTTATCTTTTACTACTGCCAATATTTGCGGGAGTTGAGCTATCGAAATGCCAAACTTGGAGTCGATATGCCCCACCGAAATTTTGGCATTGCCACCCGCCATTACGTGGGGGTTGATGCGCAACGAAACCGGCACCGAACTGCCATACACTTCCCCAAATTTTTCTAATGCCGGCAGGCTATCCAAATTAATCATCACTCCCATATCCACTACTGCCTGTATTTCGGCAAATGACACACCACTAGGGGTAAATTGAATGTCTTGCGGCAAAAAACCCGCCAGCAAACCCAAATGCACCTCTTGGAGCGATACCACATCTAGCCCAATGCCTTGTTTTTGGAAGAGCTTCAAAACCGAAATATTGGTAAGGGCTTTGGCGGCAAACTTGATTTTGAGAGGCAAATCCTGATAGGCACTGCGCAGTAGGTCTATTTGCTCTACCATTTTGTTGCCGTCATACAAATAGAGGGGAGCTGTATATTGTTCACAAATATCAAGTATCGATAAACCTTGAATTTGGTATTGATGATTGGTTAATTTCATAGAGAATTTCAAATTTGGCTCTAAAATTACAACCCATTTACCGATAAGCAATGCTTTGCAAGCATAAAATACATTTTTCTTAATCTTTTGTCCATTCTTTTGACAAAAAACCGAAGAAAATTATTTAATTTGTTACAAAAAGAGTTTTATGATTCTTAAAATAATTTGATTCTATATGATGTTACTTGATGCTAGGCAAGATTTAAAAGAAATCCGTGTTAAATCTGTTTAATCCGCGTCATCTGTGTTCCAATTTTTTATTTCTCAAGTAAAATCATATAGAGCCAATAATTTGATAAACAAATAAAATCACTAAACCTAACGCATTGATTATTCACCTTTGGCGGAACACGCCCGTCAGAGGCGCGGCGGGGTCAAATATTTACAAACAAATACCTTTATATATTATTTTGATGCAATATTTTAGCTTTTTTTGTATAATTATCTCATTATCAATTAATTATGGGTTTTCGCAAACCTCACCACCCATCCGCGAACTGCGTGGGGTCTGGATTGCCACCGTCAAAAACATTGATTTTCCTTCCTCTACCAAACTTACGCCTGAGCAACAGAGGCAAGAGTTTAAGAATTTGTTAGACTTTCACCAAAAAAATGGCATCAATGCTGTCTTTGTGCAAATTCGCCCTTGTGGCGATGCTTTTTATCCATCTGCGTATGAACCTTGGTCAGAGTGGCTCAATGGCAAGCAAGGCAAAGCCCCCGAACCGTCTTATGACCCCTTGGAATTTATGATTGCCGAAGCCCACCGGCGCGGAATGGAGTTTCACGCTTGGTTTAATCCGTATCGGGGTGTTTCGGATATTGACAAAGACTCGCTCAAAACCGATACTTCGCACATCAGTCGGCGCAAGCCGGAGTGGTTTTTGCGCTACGGCAAAAACCTGTATTTCGACCCCGGCAACCCCGAAGTCCGGGCCTTTGTAAGTGAGGTTATTTTAGATGTTACGCGCCGTTATGCCATTGATGCCATTCATTTTGATGATTATTTTTATCCCTATCGAATTGAAAATCAGGAGTTTCCCGATTCGGCGAGTTTTCAAAAATATAAAGGCGATTTTATGAATAAAGACGACTGGCGGCGCAACAATGTCGATGTTTTTGTGCGCGATTTGGCAAAGAGCATCAAAAAAACCAAAGCCGAAGTCAAGTTTGGCATTAGTCCGTTTGGAGTGTGGCGCAACATTGCCCAAGATAGTTTAGGCTCCAAAACTCAAGCCGGGCAAACGTGCTACGATGATTTGTATGCCGATATTCGCAAATGGTTGCGCGAGGGGTGGATTGACTATGTAGTGCCGCAAATTTATTTTAGTATTGGCTACCCGCGCGCCGATTATCAAATCCTGCTCGAGTGGTGGCGCAAAAACGCTTATGGCAAACACCTTTACATTGGTCAAGGGGCGTATAAAATTGCCCAAAATGCCGACTCCAATTGGTTCAAACCTGAGCAAATTCCCCAACAAATTCGCCTCAATCGCCAAGCTCCCGAAGTACACGGCAGCGTGTATTTTAGTGCTAAGTCATTCAAAACCAATCCTTTACAAATCAATGATAAACTTCAAAAGGAGTGGTATCGTGCGCCCGCACTCATTCCCACAATGGATTGGCTCAAAGTAAATTATCCGCCGATTAGCAGTTCATTTCAATTAAAAAATCAAAATAGTCAGCCGATTTTGCAATGGACAGTCGATAAAAAAGCCGAAGGCTACTGGGCTATTTATCGCTTCAAGGGGCAAACCGTTGCCGATTTGAACAATGCCGAAAACCTTGTCAAAGTTTGTGGGGTGCAACAAGCTGATTTTCAGGATATTAAACTCAAAAAAGGGAAAAAATACACCTATTTTATTCAATATTTGGACAAACTGTGGCAAGCTACCAATACCCGACAACAGTTTACTTTTCGCTTGCGGGGTAAACAAAAAATCAAAATAATTGCTCAGTAAGCCCCTAGGGAATGATTACCAAATGAGGTACACATTTGTAAAGATATAACTAATTGATAATCAATTGATTATATATTTTCTGATTTTTAACTCCTACTTCTTAATTTCTAATTCCTTAAGTCTTTTACACAACAATATTTGCATTTTTGATACTTTTATTGTTAAAAAATGATGTTTGTCATTCTTATCTCAACCTCGACCAGCGATAATTGTATATGAATTAAATGATAGTAGTTTGATTCATTTGTAATAAAATTCTTGATTGATTTAGCAATTTTAAAACTCGTTTTTGATGGCAATAAAAGCTCAAAATTATTTCATAAGATATTGGCTATCAATTATTTATAAATATTTTTAATTTTAAAAATCAAATCTTGAATTACCCTAATCATTAAAATAAACTTATACTGTTATGGTCAATGAAGCAATCAAAACCGACAATCTACAAATTCCAGATTATGTAAAAAATACCAAATTCAAAAAGTGGTTTACAAAAATGGTAGATTTGTGCGAACCGGATAACGTCTATTGGTGCGATGGCTCAGAGGAAGAGTGGAAAAGACTTTGCGAACAAATGGTAGATAGTGGTACTTTTGTCCGACTAAACCCCGAAAAACGCCCCAATAGCTACCTAGCCTGCTCCGACCCTAGTGATGTAGCCCGGGTTGAAGACCGCACTTTTATTTGTAGCATTCGTAAGCAAGATGCCGGACCCACCAACAACTGGATTGACCCCAAAGAAATGCGTGCTAAATTGAACACCTTGTTTAAAGGTTGTATGCACGGGCGCACGATGTATGTTGTTCCTTTTAGTATGGGACCTTTGGGTTCAAAAATCGCCCAAATTGGTATCGAGATTTCCGACTCGCCTTATGTAGCCGTCAATATGAAAATAATGACCCGAATGGGGCGCAAAGTATGGGACGTATTGGGCGATGAAGAATTTGTACCTTGTATGCACACTGTAGGTATGCCCCTTGCCCTCGGACAAGCCGATATACCTTGGCCTTGCAACCCTACCGAAAAATATATTGTTCACTTCCCCGAAGACCGCGAAATCTGGTCGTATGGCTCTGGTTATGGTGGCAACGCGCTTTTGGGCAAAAAATGTTTTGCTTTGCGGATTGCCTCTACAATGGCGCGTGATGAAGGCTGGCTTGCCGAACACATGCTTATCTTGGGTGTAACAGACCCCAACGGCAAAAAAACTTACGTAGCGGCGGCTTTTCCGAGTGCTTGTGGTAAGACCAATTTTGCTATGCTTATTCCCCCCAAAGAAATGGAAGGCTATACCATCAGTACCATTGGTGATGACATTGCTTGGATTAAACCCGGCGAAGATGGAAAACTGTACGCTATCAACCCCGAAGCCGGTTATTTTGGCGTAGCTCCGGGTACTTCGTACAAGTCCAACCCCAATGCTATGGAATCTATCAAAGCCAATACCATTTTTACCAATGTGGGGCTGACTCCCGATGGTGATGTGTGGTGGGAAGATATGACTGACGAACTCCCCGAAGAATTAATTGACTGGCAAGGGCAAAAATGGACTCCGCAAATCGCCAAAGAGACCGGTCGCAAAGCCGCTCACCCCAACGCCCGATTTACTGCTCCAGCCGCCCAATGTCCTTCTATTGACCCTGAGTGGGAAAATCCGCAAGGGGTAGCTATCTCAGCTTTTATTTTTGGTGGCAGACGCGCCAGCAATGTGCCTTTGGTTTATCAAGCCGTAAACTGGAATTATGGCGTATATTTGGCGGCTACCATCGGTTCTGAGATGACCGCCGCCGCGTTTGGCAAAATTGGCGAAGTGCGCCGCGACCCCTTCGCAATGTTGCCTTTCTGTGGCTACCATATGGGCGATTATTTCAACCATTGGTTACAAGTTGGTCGTTCTTTGCCCAATCCACCGCGAGTTTTTGGCGTAAACTGGTTTCGCAAAGATGCCAATGGTAAGTTTATGTGGCCCGGCTTTGGTGAGAATATGCGCGTTTTGAAATGGATTGTTGAGCGCGCCCGAGGCAAAGCATCTTCTGTAGAAAGCCCAATCGGTTGGATGCCAAGGTATGAAGACATCGACTGGACAGGTTTGGACTTCTCAAGAGAACAATTCCAAGAGCTGATGACCGTAGATAGAGAGGCTTGGAAACAAGAAATATTGTCGCACGAAGAACTTTTTGAACGCTTGTACGACCGTATTCCCAAAGAGTTTGTTTTGATGCGCGAGTTATTGCTCTCTAGTTTGTGGCGTTCACCCGAAAAATGGGAATTAGCTCCAGAAAGATAATTCATTGATTATTAAATAGTTATAAAAAAAACTTCATCGTTTTCTAAATGATGAAGTTTTTTTATGGCTGAAAATGACTGCGTTTGAAATTTATTTCTAAGTAGTGTTCAATAAATAATAATTTGTCGGTTTATCTCATTCAATACTTCGGACAGTTTTTATAAGTAATTGACTATCAGCCAGTTATGCCACTTTAAATATTTCTTATAACCAACTGATTATCAAACATTTATCAAATAACTCGGAACTGAATCCCCGCCTCTGGCAGGGCAGGGGGCTTAGAAACTGTCCGAACTATTGTAAAAAAAAAAATATTCATTCTACATTATTCACTATTCATTCCTTATCGATTATTTACAAATATTTTATTGCCACAATTGCCCGCCTGAAGCCCAAGTAAGCATTGCTCGCGCTTTTTCGTATTTGGCTTTTTGAGACTCGAGTTTGACTTGCGAATCAATCAAAGCCGTCTCGAAAGTATTGATTAAGAACAAATTACTTTCCCCTGCCCCAAATTTTTTGATTTCACCATCTACCAATATCTGGTAGTTTTTTACCATTTCTTGTTGCAATTGGATTTGTTGTTCTAGGTTTTTAAGCTCATTATACGAAGTTTGGATAGCATTTTGGATTTCGCGGCGGGTTTGCATCAGCTCAAAGTTGTTTTGTACTTGTTTGAGGCGCACTTGTTGCAACTTACCGCGTTCTTTGCGTAGCAACAAAGGAAACTCAAAATTGAAACCCCACTTGTAATTATTATTCAGCATAAAACGAGTTGTTTCATCAGTGCCTTGAATATTGCGCAAGATATTGTAATTGACATCTAAGGTGGGCAATAAATTATTGACCTGAAAGCGTTGTTCTACATCTAATTGCTTAAGTTTACCGACAATTTTCCGAATTTCGGGGTGTTGTTCGCGCGCAAATTCAAACATTGAGCGCAATGTCCCTTCATCTACAAACCGCTTATCCACGCCAAAGGATTCAGGGACGGTTTCTTCTCGAATTTCAAGGGGCGTATCATTACCTCCCCACATATAATTGGACAATATAATGCGGGCATTGGTGAGTTCTACATCGGCTTGGCGGAGGCTGACCAAGCGATTTTGATAGGTGATTTTGGCTTGTACCGAGTCCATTGCCGCCAGTTCGCCCATTCTCACCCGTTGTTTCGTACCTTCAAAGCGTAATCTTGCCAGCTCTACTCCTTGCGATACCCATAAATATTGCCGATAAGCAAAATACCATTCCCAATAATCTTTGGCGGCACTCAACAACACTTTGTTGATAATCTTTACTTTTTCGGCATCGGCAATGTCGCGGTAAATTTGGGCTTGGCGCAAGGCATTGCGGCGTTCATCTATCACAAAACCCCGCCCCAGAGGTATCGTAATACCCAAGTTGGTTTGCCCTATGGCATCGGTCGGGCGAATAAAATTTTCGGGGTTGATGTATGTCCCCACCACCCGGTCGTAGCCCGCGTGAACATCGCCAATCCAAGTCGGAAGTTTGAATTTGGACGACCACAAGGAATAATACTCCGTACCGGCAAATTGTTTTTGCTGATAATCGGCAGTGAGTTTGGGGTCAAAACCACCCCAAGCTATTCTTACTTCTTGGCGGGCTACTTCATTCAATAATTTGGCTTGGCGCACAAACGGATGAAATTCCATAATTTGCCCATAAAACTCGCGTAAGCTCAATATATTTTGCGTAGTGGTATCCAAAAGCTGAGGGTTGTTTGATACAGTTTGGGCAGTAAGTCTGGTACTTACCCACAAAATCAGCAATAGAATATATAATTTTCTTAGATTATGCACTTTTTTAGTTTTTTTTGGTTGGTTATATAAATTTGTATAACCAAAAAATTGCACGATTTGTTATTTGTTGCCTGACACTAAGTTGCCCAAAACTCAGCCAATTGATTCTCGAGATTATCTGGCGGGGAGTTCAAAATCAGTCTTTCGCCCAAAGGCTTGAGCAATTTGTTCAAAATCAAATTTTCACTTACTGCCCACACTTGGAGGGGCTGAGGACAACGAATAAGTTTTTCGAAAAACCGAAGCAAGGCTTGAGTTTTGGCATTTTTATCGCTTATGATATAAACAAAAACCTTTTCAGCTTCGGCTATCAATTTGATTTGGGTATCAATCCAATGTGCGTCCGAAAAATTGTCTAAGTCATACCCCAAAACTTCGGGGAATGTCTTTTTTAGCGATTCAAGCAAAGGTTTTTGGTAGCCGGGCGATTTTGTGAGGTTGAGTGCCTCGATTAGCTCAAGGTGTATAAATAATTTCATTTTTAATCATTAACTTACATTTCAAAATTATAACTACACACGAGGCAATGTGGTTTTTCTCAAATAAGTTTGCTAACTTTAAATCAACAATTGCCATTCTTTAACTTTAATTATTAAAATTATGTATGAAAAATCATAACTAACGTACTGGGATTTATGAAAAAAATAAACTTGGCACTTGAATACGCTCAAAGATATTTAAAAAACAACGAATCCAATGCGCTTGCCTACATCACTTTAGCCGAAGCATACGCCACAATGACCGACGATGAGGGATTTTATACCAATTTTGAAAAAGCCATTCAATCGGGATTTCCGGTTTGGGATCAGTTGGAAGAACCCTTTTTTGAGAAATATATGGGGCAGGATAGATTTAAAAAACTGTTGAGCAAATATAAAATTTTGGTTAAATAGTCCCAAAATCAACATTTAACTTTTTGATGTAATAAAATTGGCAAAAGTGCCATCAACTTCCAAAAGTTAAAGACCTAATCCTTTAAACGTTTGCGCATTGATGTTTTATCCTTACACTTTTACAATTTGGCCATAATGCTAAGTTATTTTACAAATGGCTTTCTATCAAGTAATTGTAAGTGGGTGGCTGCTGGTTTTCAATATTAGGCGAAAAATCATAAGTACTTGATAATCAATAACTTATGAATTGAAAATCGGCAAAAAGGAATTGGCTTTCTGGTAAAAAGTGTAGCTAAGGAATGATTACAAAATAAGGTAAATATTTATTAAGGTGTAATTAATTGATAATCCTCCAAAGGCGGACACGGTCAGGTAATTATATAATTCCTAATTCCATACTACTATACAAAATATGTTTTCACGCAAAGACGCTAAGACGCAAAATGTTGATTATCAATGATTTATATTTATCAATTTGAAATTTGTACAGTAGTATTTCCTAATTTCTAATTCCTAATTCTTAATTTCTAATTCCTAATTAGCTTCTCCTAACCCACTTTGGGCAATCGGAGCGTTTGATTTATTTTACCCAAAAAGTATCATAAACACGGTAAAAATAGTATAAAAAGGGCAATCCAAAAAAGCCGGCAATCACAGCATTGACCATCAACTTGGGCAAAGTATTGGGGGCAATAAACAGCAAAATTGCCGCAATAGCCGCCAAAAGCAAGCCATATATCAATAAGTATCGCCGCCGAAAAATAGCCCCCAACAACACTGCCGTAATGATTTGATAAACCCACCACACCAACAAAGGCAAAATCATTATAAACAAAGCCATCATACTATTCAACAAAGTGAAAAATATGCCCAAAGAGCCTTCAACCATTACTTTCTCGATTAAATCGAACAAATTATTCACTTTGGGAGCGTTGATGCCTTGCCCCATTTGTATTTCGGGCATATTGCTCAAAAAAAATATGACCACCGGTAGCCACAGGGTTTGTAGGCTCAAATCTGCATAGTTTACAATGTTTTGGGTACGGGTTTTTGAGGGGGCGTTCATGGGAAATTAATTTATAAAACAGTTAAAAACAGCTCAAAATTAGATTTTAGCGCAAAGCCTTGCGATTCGTTTTCGTAAAAATCAAAGATAAATTTAAAAAATTGAATTTATTGGATATTCTGACAAAATTAAATTTGTCGAGCTGCCTACCTATTCGATATTGGCAACTACTGAGGGGCTTAATTTTACAAAATACAATCCTGTTATGGACAAACCAAAGCTCAAGAAAAATGCCTACTTTTGTAAATAATTCATAATCAAGCCTTTGCAATGAACCTATTTGCACGTACCTATTCCAAGTCTGAACTTGATTTATTTGATTTTTTGAGCAAAAACAAACTTTTTGGCAAGCTTACTCACAAAGAAATGTCGCTGTTTTTGCCCTATATGCACCTACGAATGTACAAACAAGATGAGGTAGTTTTTTTTCGCGGCGACCCTAGTCAAGCCCTTTATTTGATTAAAGAAGGGCGGATAAGTCTGGAATTGGATATGGGCGAAAAATTTGAAACTGTGGTGCAGTTGCAACAATTTGCCTCTTTTGGCAACAACTCGCTTTTGCCCAAAACCCGCCGGATTTTTAATGCCTTTGTGATTTCGCCGTTTTGTCAATTGTATGTAGTGCCGCAAGTCAATATTCAGCATATATTTGAAAGCAAACCCATCATCAAAGCCAAAATTATGGAGTCATTAGCCGAAGTTTACAACGACAATTTGGGCAATTTGTGCAAAACTTATCGCTCGGTTCACGGTTTTTTTGAATTGGGCGAAATGTTTAAAGAAGTAGTTTATGGTATTTGAGCAGTTGCAGCCAATTTGCAAACCCTGTAGGCTATTTGGTCAAAATTGATAAATCATTGACCATTGGGAATTAATCATTTATAATTTTTGTAAGTACTTGATTATCAATTAATTATATATTTTGAAAGGTTCTTTGCTACTTTTCAGTAAAATTGTAATGCAGGCTGTCTAGCCTGCCCACGTAAATGAGTCTAAGCTTAGAATAAAAATAGAGTTTCCTAAAAATGAGCAAAGAGCCTTTTGAAATGCTACTTTATTTTGTGTTTGTTCCTCAAAAACTTTAATCATTGAAACAATCTTGAAAATAGCCATCATAGGCGGAGGTGCCGCCGGTTTTTTTGCCGCACTTACTTGCGCTAGTTATCATCCTGATTATCAAATAGTTATACTCGAAAAAACCACCAAACTATTAAGCAAGGTCAAGGTTTCGGGTGGGGGCAGGTGCAATGTTACACACGCTTGTTTCAATCGTTTTGAGTTGGTAAAGTACTACCCACGGGGCGAAAAATTTTTGAAATCGGCATTTAGCCAATTTATGCCCCAAGATATGCTAGAGTGGCTCGCCAAGCAAGGTGTAAAAACCAAAACCGAAGCCGATGGGCGGGTTTTTCCGGTTTCTGATGACTCGCAAACGATTATTGATTGTTTTATGAATCAAGCCCAAAATCGACACATTCAAATTCGAACCCAAGCCGAAGTTACGCAAATAGTTCCTCAAGCCAATCAAAAAATTCAAATCCAAATCAATCATCAAACCAATCAAACTTATGACCGCGTCATTGTTACGACGGGTGGTGCGCCCAAACCGAGTGGCTGGACTTGGTTGGCTGATTTGGGGCATACCATTGTGCCGCCGGTGCCTTCGCTATTTACCTTCAATATGCCCCAAAACCCTATCAAGGATTTGATGGGAGTAGCTACTCAAGCCAATGTCAAGGTTGTAAACACCAAACTCAATGAGACTGCCCCGCTACTCATTACGCATTGGGGAATGAGTGGACCGGCAGTTTTGCGGACTTCGGCTTGGGGCGCGCGTGTATTGGCAGACCTCAACTACCAATTTGTGGTGCGGATTCATTGGTTGCCCCAGCTTACACCGGCAGAGGTAGGGCAACAGTTGGCAGATTTGAAAACCCAAAACTCGAAAAAAATATTGAACGAAAATTTTAATTTGCCCAAACGTTTGTGGGAGTTTTTGCTGGATAAAGCCAACATAAACCCCGAAAAACGCTGGAATGAATTGGCAAAAGTGGAGCTAAATCGCTTAAATGAAATTTTAATCAATGATAGATATGCAGTAAACGGCAAAACCACTTTTAAAGAGGAGTTTGTTACTTGTGGTGGCGTAAGTTTGGGCAATGTAAACCCCGAAACGATGCAAAGCAAAGTAGTACCCAATCTCTATTTTGCCGGAGAGGTATTGGATATTGACGGGGTAACCGGCGGTTTCAATTTTCAAGCTGCTTGGACTACGGCTTTTATTGCCGGACAGCTAAAAACCTAAGGAATGAAGATGAAATAATGTCTGGGTATATTTCAAATTTATTCCTTAAATTCCCTCTCTCAAAGGAGAGGGCAGGGTGAGGCAAAAGAAATGCGTAAATTTGAAATGCACCCAATAAAGTTATTTAACTTTTATACAATGTTTATTATCAATTAGTTGAAATCATTTTTAGAAAATAAATAATTGTCTGTTCTCGCCAAAGGCGGGTCTGACAATTATTTATTTTCTAAAAATATAAAAATTATACAACTTTATTTGTAATGAAAAACACTTATTGGTCAAAATACTCCATTTTTTAAATATAAATAGCTGATTATCCTCCGAAGGCGGACACGGTCAATTAGTTATCAAAATATTCACGTTAAAATAATGTCTTGAATTTCACTGATTCTAACATTTTTGGTGGTTTTGTTGAAAACCGTTCTTAGATGCCGCAATAAGGAGGTTTTCCAGCCAACACTCGGCATAGGTAAAACCGTTTAAATCGGCGGCTCTACACAGCAAATGACTTTTTTTTTATCTTTAATTTGTTGTTGTTAAAAGTGGCATAAACACTTGGAAATCAAGTATTTACAAAGATTTTATTTGCAAAAGCTAACGCAAGGATAAACTATTTAAACACAAAGAACACCAAGAAAATACCCACAAAGCACACGAAGAACTTTGTGTTTCTTTGTGCCTAACTTAGTGAACCTTGTGGTAAACTAACGTGAATATTTTAAAACATATTAAAAAAGTACAAAAAATGAAATATTTGAAAATAACCCAACTCATTTCCCCACTCGTCATCCTGCCCCCATTTGAATATAAAATCAGGGATAGCCCTTTTGCAAAACAAATAGTTCGTAAATAGCTGATTATCAGTAAATTAAATGCAATTTAACGACAACAGCTTAATGTACAAGTAATTAAAAATTATTCATTCTACATTATTCATTATTCATTATTCATTATTCATTATTCATTATTCATTATTCATTATTCATTATTCATTATTCATTATTCATTATTCATT
>JALONJ010000128.1 GCA_025455045.1 Microscillaceae bacterium
TTTTCTGTAATTATTTGATAATCAATAAATTATGATTTATTTAAAGGCTCAAAAAGTCCACAAAGTTCCACGCAGGATGACGTAGTTGTGTTATTTTTATTAGTTCAGTTGTTCATTAACTAATTGGCTGTGTCCGCCTTTGGAGGATTATCAGTATTTTATATATTTCTACAAAAATCATATCAAATATTGGTAGTGCCTTAAATATAATGCTGAACATAATTAGTGAAAAGATATTGAGATAATTTTCAGCATTACATCTGTGGCACTACCGAAAAATTGAATCTCCAAACTCAGTTCAGCTTATTGTTTAAGTATATTGAGCAATTCATCAAGTCTGGTCAAAGTAGATTCCATTCCCTCTTGCATTCCCATATTGATTACTTGTTCCAAATCGTTCAATGAGGCATACCGGACAGTAGTGCTGACCAATGCGTTTTTCCCTTTTTCGGCAAATTGTACGTGCCAGTGGGCGGTAGGCAGGCTTTGATTGATAGTGCCTTCGCTATCGCTAAAAGCATCTAAGGTTTTGTATTCATCAATGGGTTGTACGTCATAGTACTCGGTATAGCCCCAATATTCATCACCTTCGGGACTTATCATTGCATAGTGCCAATGCCCGCCGTTGCGAAAATCCATCGATTTGGTTTTGGCAGTAAATGGCTTAGGCGCAAACCACTGCTCCAACAATTCGGGTTTGGTATAGCAATCCCATACCAGTTGTTTTTCGGCTTCAAATTCTCGCACAATACTCAATGTGTGGTCTTCCTTATTTACAAGAAAATCAAATTGTAATCGGTTCATTGATTTTGTTTTTTAATTGTTGATAATAAATTGTCTAGTTGATTAAATCGGGTTTCCCAAATTTGCCGGAATTGCTCCAGCCATTGGTCAATTTCTTTCATTTTGTCAATCTCCAAAATATAATAAATTTCTCGTCCTTGAGGCTTGGTTTTGACCAATTCGCACTCAATAAGTACCTTTAAATGTTTGGAAATAGCCTGTCTAGTGGTGTTGAAGTTTTCGGCAATGGCATTGGGAGTCAAAGCCTGTAAAGCTATGAGGGTAAGAATAGCCCGCCTTGTTGGGTCGGCTATCGCTTGAAATATATCTCTACGCATTGATTAAAAATTAATTTATGAAACCAATCAGTTGCAAATATATGCGCAACATTTTGGTTTCGCAATTTTTTAAAGATTTTTTTTGATTTTTTGAAAAAATTTATAACTATCTCATTATCAATTCATATTTGATATACTACCATACAGAACTTATAGTCACTACGCCCCAAAGTCTCTAGGTATCTGATTATCATTAGCCGTAAATAACTGACAATCCGCCGGAGGCGAGACATAGTCAGTAAGTTAAATGCCATTTAACGACTACAATTTAATAGTCCGATTTTTTCGTAGCAATAGCCGTTGTTATGGAAAAAATCACACTGTTTGCGTGTATCAATTGCCGGCATTTTTTGAGCATTTATAATTTGAGCATAAAATAGCTAAAAATTTCGAGTATTTTTGTGAATTGAGTTATAAGTTTGAAAAGATTAAATTTACATAAATTATTGATTATCAGGTGTTTACAAAAAAACACCTTTATCGCTCCATTAGAATCAGAAATATACAATGTCCGAATTTATCAATTTTATAAGCACTCGCTACCCCGAAATTCTCAGCCAAACTACGCGACATTTGTATCTTACACTTATTTCTTTGTTGATAGCCATTATTATTGGGATTTTGTTGGGCATTTTGCTCACCCGCTTTCGCAAAGTATCAGGTTTTACTTTGGCGGTTTTGGGCGTTATCCAAACCATTCCAAGTTTGGCTTTGCTGGGTTTTTTATTGCCTTTTTTGGGCATTGGGGCTATACCGGCGATTACTGCCTTGTTCTTGTATGCTTTGTTGCCTATTGTGCGCAATACTTATACCGGCATTGTCGGCGTAGAAGCCTCGATCATTGAAGCGGCGCGGGGCTTGGGCTTGTCAAATGGGCAAATTTTGTGGCAAGTAGAACTGCCTTTGGCGGTGCCGATTATTTTTGCGGGTATTCGTACCGCTACGGTCATCAATGTAGGAGTGGCTACCCTTTGTGCCTTGATTGGGGCGGGTGGTTTGGGCGAGTTTATATTTCGCGGTATAGCACTCAATCATTCGGGAATGGTGTTGGCGGGGGCTATTCCTTCGGCTTTGTTGGCTTTGGGGCTGGATATTTTGTTGGGGATTGTGCAAATTCATATTCAAAAAATATTTCGGACAGTGATTGCCATTTTTGGCTTGGCGTTTTTGATTTTTGTGGCTATGCAGTGGCTTATGCCTGCTCCCAAACCACTTTTTAAAGCGGCTTTTGATGCCGAATTTAGCGAAAGAGCCGATGGATTTAAGGGTTTGAAGGCACATTATCAAATCAAAGCCCCCCTCGAGACCATTGAAATGGATGCCGGTTTGATGTATCAAGCTTTGCACAAAGGGCAAGTAGATTTGATTGGCGGTTACTCGACCGATGGGCGGATTCAGGCGTATGGTTTGCGGATTTTGCAAGACGACCAATTTTATTTTCCGCCTTATTATGTAGTACCTTTGTTGGGGCAAAAAACGCGAGAAAAATACCCGTTTGTGGAAACAATTTTGGCAAAAATTGCCGGAAAAATCAGCGATTCTACGATGCAAAGCCTTAACTATCAGGTAGATAGCCTCAAAAAAAGCCCGCAAGAAGTAGCCATCGCTTTTCTAAAAAAAATGAATTTCAAAACCGAAGTACTAAGGCAAGGCAAGGGTGATATTGTGATTGGGGGTAAAAAATTTACCGAGCAATACATTCTTGCCGAAATATTCAAAAATTTGTTGGAAAATTATAGCCCTTTGAAAGTTGAAATCAAAGGCGGTTTGGGCGGAACGCAAATTTTGTTTGGGGCTTTGCAACTCGGTGAAATAGATTTGTATGCCGAATATACCGGCACGGCTTTTTTGACTGTTTTGAAGCCCGAAAAACAACTACAAATGCAAATCATTAGAGATAAACAAAAAGTATATGAGTATGTCAAAAATGAATTGGCAAAAAAATATCAAATCCATACTTTATCGCCTTTGGGTTTTAATAATTCATATACGCTGATGATGCGCAGTGTCGAGGCTAATCAATTGAAAATCAGGACTATCAGTGATTTAAAACAATATTTGGAAAAGCGGTAACGGGTGAAAAAGATAAATGATTCTTCACCACTTTTCAGGAAAATTGTAACGCAGGCTGTCTAGCCTACCCACGTAAATGAGTTGAGGCTTAGAATAAAGCTAGAATTTCCTGAAAATGGGTAAAGAACCATATAAATTTTGCAAACACCTGATAATCAATGAGTTATAAAACATTTACAAGCTATTACAAATACGGGATAGATACAAAATAAAACAACACTCTGAAATATAAAGTTTTGATAATCAATTAGTTATACGATTTTTATTGCTAAATGAAATACTACTATACAAAATATGTTTTCACGCAAAGACGCTAAGACGCAAAATGTTGATAATCAGGTACTTAGAGACTTTGTGTCTTGGTGGTTCTAAATTAGTAGTATTGCTAAATGGTTTATTAGCAATACTTCGGATAGTTTTTATAAGTAATTGATTACCAGCTAGTTATGTTATTTTAAATATTTCTTGTAACTGACTGATTATCAAGCACTTAACAAAAAATCGGAACTAGAAACTGTCCGAACTATTGATCAAAAGCTTACTCGATTTACTGATAGTTCGCCGAAAGCGCGATACAGTCCAATATTTATAAACTAAAACAATGCTTACCGACTATTGGGTTTTGGTGCAATTATTAACCCAGCTTTGTGCTTGGGTGCTTATCTGCGGGGCGGTGGGGTTTGCCCTAAACTTACTTTGGGGCTGGCAGAGCGATTCTAACAGCGAGTTGCAAATCCGCTTGGAAAGACAAAGCTATTTGATAAGCTCGCTGGTACAGTTTGTGCTGATTTTTCAAATCTTTTCGTTGCTGATTTTTTTACAAATCGCCAATTTTCATATCCCGCACCTCATACGCGGGGCGATGTGTGCGACTGGGGCTTTGGGAGTCAATGAGTTTGGCTATCCGATTTTGTACCTCAAAATGGGCGGAGTGCTGGTGTATGCTATCTTTTTGATAATCAATTATTTAGACAATCTATCGCCCCACTACCCACTCACGCCGGGCAAATATTGGCTGGTTTTTCCGGCATTTGGGCTTATATCGGCTGATTTGGGCAGCGAAATATTTTATTTTGCCCAAATCAAACCCGATATTATTGCTACTTGTTGCAGTGTCAATTTTTTGGAACAAAACTCGCAATCTATTGATAATGAGGTGATTAACTCAAATAACCAAACCTTATTAATATATGGCTTTTATGGTACAGGTATTGGTTTGTTGGGCTTATTTGTGGGGAATATCACAATTTTTAAAAAAAATAACTATTTGATAATCAGCCAGTTAATGCTAGGTATTATATTTGTTGGCTTGGCTGTTTTGGCTTTGAAGTATTTTTTTGTCAAATATATTTACGGAGTGCCCAATCACAATTGCTTGTTTGATATTTTCTTTGCTCAGTACTACTATATTGGTTATGTTTTATTTTTTTTGTATTATGCTTTGGTCTTTACTTTGCTTTTTGGGGCTTTGGTTTTTATTTTTAGGTTCAAAATTCCGGTTTTTCCCTCGACTTTTTGGGTGCGATTACAATGGCTTGGCTTGGCTTTGGTCTGGGCTTGTTTGTTGATTCCGAGTCTTTATTGGGGGCTGTGGCAGGGCAATTTGTAAAGTCCGGCTCTACAAAATTAACTGAAAAGGCTAATTTTGGCTTTTAATTCCTTTACTTTGTAATTCATTTTCAAATTGCCAATGCTTGATTTTCAAAACCTAATTAGTTTATCAAAAAAATGATAGTTTACGATACTAAAAACTGGGCAACCACTTTACAAAAAATCTATCTTAGTTTCAATCGGGCTTTTACCACGCGGGTATTGTTCAAATATATTTTTAATGTAATCATTTACACAACCATCGTAGTCATCATAGATCAAGTATTTACCAAAAATTTTTTCCAAATTAATCCGTTATTTTTTTCATTGTTGGGGGTTATTTTGAGTTTGATGCTGGTGTTTCGTCTCAACTCATCTTACGACAAATGGTGGGAAGGACGCAAGGCCTGGGGTTCACTCATCAATGTATCGCGGATGATAGCCGCCCAACTCAACTCACTACTCCCCAAAGATGACTACACAACTCGCCAATATTTTGCGGTACAAATTGCCAATTATGCGATGAGTTTGCAAGGGCATTTGCGCGACAATGTAAACTTTGACGAGCTAGAACCTCTTGATAATCAATACTTTGCTGATTTAAAATCATTCAAACACATTCCCAACAAAATCGTAAGTATGCTCTTGCAAGCAGTAGAGCAAAAGGTGCAAAACGGCGATTTTTCGGAGTACGACAAACTTTATCTCAAGCCACAAATTGCCGGTTTGTTGGATATTTTGGGGATTTGTGAGCGTATCAAAAACACGCCTATTCCTTTTTCGCACAATAGCTATATCAAAACTTTTATTTTGACTTATGTATTTGCCCTGCCTTTTGGCATTGTCAATACTTTGGGTTATTACACCATTCCTACGGTGGCTTTGGTGGCGTATGCGTTGATAGGTGTAGAGGTGATTTCGGAAGAGGTAGAAGACCCCTTCGGGCGCGAGGCGAATGACCTTCCGATGATTCATATGTCCAATGTGATTAAAGACAGTGTATTTGAAATCTTGGGCGTAAGCCCACAAAAAGTAGTAAATAGTGTAGAAGTTGAGAGCCGGTTTATTCAGATTATCTATTAGACTAACGCAATTTTTTATAACTTATTGGTAATCAGTTAGTTATGAAAAAAATCAAAAAGAATTGTGAAGCTTAAAAAAACGCGATTTTCTGGAATTTAATTCACAATTTCTACCAACTGATAAGAGCAGAAAAAGCTTTTCTTTGAGAATATATTTTAAGGAAAATTTGTGTCAAAATTTCCCAAAAAACTTAGAAATATCAAAATAAATGGACTTTTCTTCTCCTTCGGCGGTGGTAATCTTAAGAATATCGTAAGGTTTCTTTTTAACAAATACCAAGGCTTGACTTCGCATTCGACTATTTGGGTAATTTTTTCTAATCCAAGCATATTCGGCTTCAATACTCTTTACAACAATCGCTTTTTCGGCTGAAGAACCATCCCGACTAGCATCATTTTCTACAATATCTGTAGAGGTTGATGAATTAGTTGATATTTTTTTACTAGCAGAACAAGCTGATAATAGCGTAATTAAAACAGTTAGAATAAAAAGTGCTTTTTGCATTTGATAGAAGTTTAAAGTTAAAAATGTATTATCAATACTTCGGGCATTTTTTGTAAGTGCTTGATTATCAAGTATTCATAAAATTGTAATACAGCCTTTAGGCTGTGGGAGGCACAGCCTAAAGGCTGTGTTACATTCTTATTTATCAAAAGTCAAAGATTATCAGTCAATTATACTATTTTAAATATTTATTGTAACTAACTGTTCATCAAGTATTTAACAAAAAAATTGGAGCTGGAAACCCGAAATTGTCCGAACTATTGATTATATGAAAGCGCACATTCAGGTAATAAATGCAACTTTTCTAAAAAGCTCATTCTTAGAAAGATACAAGTCTTATTTTTTTCTTAAACCCCTTAATTCTTTTTTTTGAAAGGGGTTTAAGAAAAAATAAAAAGGAAAAAGGAAAATAAATTTTAAATTCTTGTAATCATCTCATTTTCAAAGATTTAAAAAATTGCATTTGTTTGTTGCATCTAGGTTTGATATATTTTAATCTTCGAGAATTCTTAATTTCAATTAAACGAATCATACATTTAGTAATAAAATAATTTATAAAGTTAATCGTAAAATTTTTAAAATTACAATTTATCAAAAAACCTTGAAAACCACCACAGTCTTCAAGGTTTCGTAACTATCTGATTATCAATCAATTACAAATTATTCACTATTCATTATTCACTCCTACTTCTCCACTCTCACCCTAATTCCCTCCGAGTGGGAGCTAAACTCCGGCGCGTACATACATTGAATTAAATTTGTTTCAATTTTTCGGCTTTTTTCTGTTTTATTTGTTCTACGGTGGCTTTGGTCTGTTCTAAAATAAATGTAATTCTTTTGCCTACTGGTAAGTGTTTCACTTGCTCGTAGGCTTTTTCTTTCCATTCCCACACTTCTAGTTGGGCTTTTGATTCTTTATTTTTCATAATCGATTAATTCTAAAGGGGTTATGATTCTAATTGGGTGAAGGTAATTATTTTCGTAATTCAAAGCAATAATTCGTCTTTCTCGATTTACATTAGCCAAATGTTTATAGTTCCAACTTACCAAAAAATTTATTTTATGAATTACCGTACAAGCTACGTGTAAGGCATCATATAATTTTTTGGGTGGAATGACTCCATTTATCAAATATAGTTCGGCGAGTTGGTCAATTTCCTGAGATTCTTCATTAGTCAATATATCAATTGGGTAGTTTTCTATTACAGCTAGTAACTTTTTCAGCTTTGTCAAATCTTGGGTTTGATTGATTTCTTGAATTACAAAATCAGAAACATAGACTTCGTAAATACCTAATTTCACGAAATTATCGAAAAAATCAAGCGTAATTTCCCTTTTTTCTGGGGCATCATCTGCAAAAAGGAAATTGATTACCGAAGTATCTAAATAAACTGATAATTTATGACTCATTGCAATATATTATATTTTTTGTTTCAAAAAACCTTGAAAACCACTACAGTCTTCAAGGTTTCATAACTATCTGATTATCAATCAATTACAAATTATTCACTATTCGTTATTCACTCCTACTTCTGCACTTTCACTCTTATCCCCTCCGAATGAGAACTAAATTCTGGCGCATACATACATTGGATAGTAGTAACCCCATTGGAAAAATCGCCTTCGTGGGTTACGCGCAAAGGATATTCAAATACGAATGTACCTTTGGGTAAGTAACTGATAAAGAAGTGCGTAGCCGCATCGCGGGTGCTTTCGTAGTAGCCCAAACCATCTTGCCATTTGTACCTTGAAATGACATTGGTCGGTTCAAAACCCGAAGCCCGCATATCTTTCATATGCACATATTCCATCGTTCTATCTACTCTTAGTTCAATGCGAACTTTGACCAAATCGCCCACTTTCAAAGGAGTTTGCTCGGTAATCGGCGTGATTACTTTGCCTCGGTCGGAGTCTTTCTCGATAAACAATTGTTTTTTGAGTTTCAAAGGCGTTTCGGCGGAGGTTATTTTGTCCAAATTTTCAAAATATTGCCAATAAACTGCCCCCCAGGCTACGCCTGCATCTTTTTTGCTGACCGTGATTCTGCCCATTTCGGGTTTGATTTCGTTTTTATTCCACGCTTTTTTGAAATAGCCGGTGCCGGCTTCCACTTTCAAGCCTGATGATTCATCAAAAGCATTTACTTTTTGGTCGCCAATCGTGATTTCCACTTGTTTGTCGCTCACCAGCCAATTATCGCCGCGCAATAATAACGCATAACAAGCCTCGGCGGTGGCTTTGGTGGTTTTCCAATCTTGGGTTTGTTTTTGTTTAATCATCCAAGTTTTGAGGTCATCAATCACTTTTTGGTCATTGGCTACTTCATCAAACAATTCAATCATAACGGCGTGGGTTTCAATCGGAGCTTGATACCAATAAAAACCGTAGCTGTCTTTCCAATACATTCCCATTTCTTCGGAGTATAAAGCCTTCTCTTTCAAGGACTTAATGATTTTGGCGGGCGTATTTTTATCTTCAAAACGATGCAATGCCAAGCCCATCATTCCTTGCGAGTAGCGATTGAAATTGAGCCAATAAGTTTGGGCTTGTCCTTTGTAATAATTGAATGCTTCTTGATGATTTTTTTCAATGGCTAAATCTTTGAAGAAACTACGAGCATACAAATATTGAATTTGGAAATAGCCAATTTGTTGGTCGGTCATTTTGATAATGCCGCGTTTTTCCAATTTTTTCAATTCTTCGTAATCATTTTGCATTTGGCGGTCAAGATAAGCGACCGCATTTTTTGCCATTGTCCACGATTTTTCATTTTCGCGCACGTAGCGAACTTTGAGATGCTCTAAATGTCCGATGCCGGTTACAATGTGTTGAGTGATATATCTGTCTTCGGGCATTCCTTCAAACCAAGTCCAAGCCCCGGAACTCACTTGTTTTTGCACCAATTTATCCAAAGCCGAATTTAACTCTTTGGACATTCTCACCAAATCAAACAAAACTCCGACTTGGCGTTTGCGGTCTTGCTCGCTGTTGGCATTCAATAACCACGGCGTTTCTTCTAAAATAACCGATTTCAACTCAGGATTTTTGTCCAAATTAGACAAAAAGGCTTCGGGCGTGATGTTTTTCCACGATTCAAATACTTCTTTGATTTTGGGGTGCGAATTGGCAATGTGCGTAGCCAGAGCATTGGCATAGTAGCGACTAAATATTTGCTCGGCGCACTCGTGCGGAAACTCCATCAAATAAGGCAAAGCCTGCACCGCATACCAAGCCGGATTAGAGGTAAATTCTAAAGTGAATTTCTCATTCGTTAAAGTTTTAGAATTGGCACTCGCCACTAACTTGTTCATTACAAAGGTTTTAGTCTGATTGCTCCGAATCGGCAAAGGCATAGTTTCGGTTACTAACATTCGGTTAGTCAGTACGGGCAAGGTCATTTCTTCGCCATCGGAGAAGTTGCCGGCTTTGGCTACTACTTTGTAAGTTACGGCTTGTTGCCCAATCGGAATGTTGATGTTCCAAGTCAAAACGGTGCTTTGTCCGGCTTTAGCAATAAAAGTTTGTTGTGGATTGGCATTACCGAGTTGATTATCAATGGGTTTGTTCGTCAAAGCATCTATCAAAAACAATTGCGCCGAGCCTTCCAAATCTTTGTCGGAAATATTGGTGATTTTAGAAGCAAAACTCATTTTATCGGTTTCACGGAAGAAACGCGGAGCATTTGGCACGACCATCAAATCTTTTTGGGTAACTAAAGTATTGGTCGCCAAACCGTATTTCAAATCTTTGGTATGGGCAAAACCCAGCATTTTCCAACGGGTCAAGGCTTCGGGAATAGTAAATTTGACAATCACATCGCCATTGCTATCAGTCGTCAAATGCGGTTGGAAGAAAGCCGTTTCGCTAAAGTTGGTACGCGCTTTTACTTGGCTTAGGTCTTCTTCACCGCCTTTGGGTTTTTGTTTGGTGAGTTCTTCTTTTCCGGGGGCATCTTTGGTAGTTACTACTCCATCATCTTTACCACCAAGTGTACCAGTAGTAACCACTTCATTCAGTTCGGTGACTGGCGCACTGGGCAAGGCTATCATCGCTTTTTCTTCCCTAGCATCTTCGACTACATCTAATTCCACCTCTCCATCGCGGCTCGATCGCTCGCTTTTTCGAAGAAGTTGCAATCTATTTCGCCCATAATAATTATAAAAATACATTCCAAACCAATTCAATTGGTCGGTAGAGTAGCTTACTTCCGATTCATATTTGTTCCAATTTTTGGCATACAAATCAAAATTGGTGTGGTCAAAACAATTGTAAGTTCCCCAATTGAGGCGATTGTAATAAGCGTTATAAATATCAAATCCCCAGCTATTGACTCTAAATTCATCTAAAGAAGCATCATACAAAGTAGCTACCATTTCTGCCATTACTTTTTCGCCGTTTTTGCCTTTTAAGCGCAAACGCCATTCTTCGCCTTCGCCGGGCATCAGTTTATTGCGATAAGTTTCAAAACTAATGTCTAATTGTTTGTTGGTGCGTGGTATCAAGAAAGTAGTCGTTTGATAATACATTCGATTATTTTTGATAAAAATCAAATGCGCCCCAAAATTGCCACGATATTCTTCTTTGACCGATATTTCAATGATTTTTTGTTCATTATCTAAACTAAGCCAGCGTTTTTCTACAATTTTACCTTGATGCTCAATTTCGTACAAAGCCGTAATTTTTTCGCTTGAGCCAACTGCCAAACTCACTTTTTGCCCGGGTTCGGCGGTATTTTTCAAAACATTGAAATAATTGATATTGGGCAAACTGAGGCGTTTGTCGTTGGGGCTAAATACCTCTAAGTATTTTACCTCTTTGACGGCTTCGCCGTATTTGTCTTTAGATTCAATTTCTAAAATGTATTTGCCTGATTTCCAGTCTTTTATATCATTCAGGTTAATTTTTTTGGATTTTTCGGTATCAAATTCAGTCCGCCAAACTTGGCTTTCTTTTTCCCACAAGTAGGCATTGTTTTCATCTTTATACACATCATTGGGAAACAATTTATGCCATTCTTCTTTGGAATAATTAAATTTATCGGGTTTGTTCCACTTGCGCTCGCGGTAGGCTTTGTTGGGCGTTTTGAGTTTATGAATCGTCAAAGTGCCTTTGGCGGGTTCAAATTCACCACTCAAATTGCTCGAGTTGATTTCAAATTCGGTTTTGGTTTCCGATTTATTGATATTTTCCGGCACATTGCTCGTTATTTGAATTGCCTGATAAGCCACCGAAATACCGGTTTGCCCGCTTCGGGTTTCGCCATTGAGGTCGGTTACATCGGCATATACCAAAAAAGTATAAGTTGGCGAAGATTCTTTGCTCACATCAGGGTCGGGCAAAGCCTTAAATTTCACTTCAAACTCGCCTTTTTCATTGGTTTTGGCTACGCCATTGGTAATTTCCATTTCGGCAGAAGTAGGATAGTAGCCCCGCCACCAGTACCACCAATACGGAAAACGCGCTTGGCGAACTACGCGGTATTTGACCTGCGCGCCATCAATATTTGCCCCCGAATAGGCTTTGGCATTGCCTTTGGCTACGATTTCTTCATTTAAGCGATAAGAACCTTTGACGGCTTCAAATTTCACTTCAAATTTGGGGCGTTTGTATTCCTCGACCGAAAAATAAGCCGAACCCAAAGTGCCACTATAAGGGTCAGTAGTATAGACGGTGAGGGTTTGCCCTTCTTTCACATCATCGGTTTGGAGATTATTCCATTTTTTGATTTGGGCAATATTGACATTAAATCTTCGAGCAAATTGGTTCAAATTTTCGCCTTTTTGCACCGTTTCGCTTGATTTTCGCACGTAGCGCAAATCGTAGTTTTGGAGGTGCATTTCCCCATTCAAACCTGAGCTGGGAGCTTGAAATTGCCCGCTAAATGAGCCAAATTCATTGGTTTTGAGCGATAATTCTTGCACTTTTTGCCCATTTACATCAAACAAATAAACCATTGTTTCGAAATTGGGCATTACTTCGGCTTTTTCGCCGTTGCTTTCCAAGACAATGCCTTTGAAATAAATGGGTTGTCCGGGGCGATAAATGGCGCGGTCAAGAAAGAAGAAAGTTTTGGTACTCGTAACCCGCTCATTGCCGTATTTGTATTGATAAAAATTGCCGTAATAACTCTCCTGCCCAGCCGAACTCAAAAAATCGCCATTGTGGTTAAATTCCACATAAAAATTGCGCTGTTTTTGGTCATAAGGCATTTTAAAATAGCCTTCTTTATCGGTTACATAATCACCCAAGCGTTTTTTATCGTATCCGCCTTTGCTATAATTGTATTCCGAAGCCCAAGCCGTAGCTTTGACTTGCGGTATAGGCTGCCCGGTATTGCGGTGGGTAACATAAAACTCCGAAGTTCCCTCAATTTGATTGTTTCGATAAAAATACGCCAAACTCGACACGCGCGTAAAACCCAAAGCCACGGCATTATCTTGATAGCTAAACTCCTCATTATCAGCCACTAATATAATATAATCACCGAAAGGCAACGCGGGAGTTTTTTCTTCGAGGGCGTGCATTTGGTAGTCGCCGTCATCAATCAATCGGGTGTTCCATTGTTGAACCGGCGTTTTTTTATTGAAATAATCAATCAATTTTTCGCGGGGGTCGCGGTAATCATCTTTTTTGCGCTCGCGCTCGCTTTCGCGCTTGATTTCTTCGGGCGTGGTTTTAAAAATTTTCCAATACACTTGTTTTACATTGCGGTATTCAATCAAGACTTTGGTGAGTTCGTTGGCGGGGCTAATTTCGTCAGTAACCAGATGCAATTCTTTGGTTAATATTCTAGAAATCAGGGCTTTACAATTTTGCGCGCCATCCGAATTGGGGAATTTTTGAATGGTTTTTTGGCAAATCTCCATCGCGGTTTTGTAGTGCCATTTATTATCATCGGCTTGGCGATTGTATTTGCCGCCTTTTTCGGCGTAGGTTTGGGCTATTTCATAACTTACCAATGCCGAAACCGGCTGTCCGGCGTATTTTTGTTCCATTTTGCCCAATACTTCCAAATACAAATCGGCTTTGTTGGGATTGGTTAAACTGCTGTAAATCAAGCCCAAACGCCGCAAGTCTAAATCCAAAAAACTTTCGGGGTCGGCATCATTGGCGTGAAACTTCATCAAATCTTGCCAGATTTGTAAGCCATAAAATTTGTAGGATAAAGTATCGGGTGAAGTGATTTTGAGTTTTAAAAAATCTTCGGCTTGACCGAAAAATTCTAATTTATTCAAGGTAAATTGGTAAGCGGGTTGGGTAATATCCGGCTCCGTACTCACCAAAAACTCAAAGGCGCGATGGGCTATAAAATCGTATAAAGTGGGGCGAAATTTTCGCATTTTGTCCGAACCTTTATTGATGACTTCATCAAAAACCTCGACTTTAAATGCCTGTAAATCAGCCGGTTTTTGCAAAGCCAATTGATGGTTTTTGAGGCAGGCTTCCACAATTTTTTGCAAATCCCAAGTATTGATATCTTCGGGTGTAAAATTGACGGTAGTGCTGCGGTTTTGAAATTGCCAACGGTGATTGTTGTAATATTGCCAATACACTTCGGCAAGCATTGAATGTAGAAGTGGCTTCACCGGCGACTTGGCTTTTTCGGCGGCAAGGCGCAAGTTGTTGATACTCTTGACGAGCGATTCTTCCTCGACTTGTTGCAAATAAATCATTTGGTGAATGAGGGCTTTGACCTGCTGCCCCGAATTATCTTCTTGTTGGGCGCGGGCATAAATTTCATTCACCAAGTCCAAAGCCGACTTGGGCAAGCCCTGCCGAAGCAAAGAGTCCACTTTTTGCCAAGCTTGGGGGTAGTAATCGGTAGCGGTTTTCATATCCTTATTAGGTTTTTGGGCATATAAAGGGCTGAATAGCAGCCAAATAACAGCAATTGTCGCCGATAAAATCCGGCAAATCCATTTAAAATATTGCATAGTTTTTTTAATTCGGTTCAAAACAAAATTATCGAAAATACTGTGTAAGTTAAGAAATATTACGAAAAATTGGGATTTATTTCAGAAGTAATCTATTTTTTATTTGCTGGGGTTTTTGGTTTTGGGTTTTTTGCGTACTACTTATTTCATAAGTATTTGACTATCAATTAATTATGAGTTTCGTGATATTTTGATTTAAAGTTTTTTGAAAGATAGATATAAATAGTAATTAGATTAACTTTCTGATAATCAATAACTTAACTAAATATTCTTTTAAATTTACCAACAAGGCTAAACTCAAAACCTAGCCTTGTTGGTAAATTTGGATTGATTATTCTATAATTTTACTGCTGTTTTTAAGAGATTTTTTAGTTTGAGAATTTATTCTCCGTTCTACTTTTTTAATATCTTCTTCGGCGGGTAGGTTTTCAGGAATGATATTATCCGATAGCAAAGCTTGTCGCACTTTTTTGTTGCTGTCAATGTGCTGAGAGGTAATAGCTACTTCGCCTAATAAATCCTTATTTTTGATATTGATATTGGTCATTTCGGTCGCTAGGGCTTTGGAAAGGATAGTAACAGTAGGCAGGAAATCAGCTAAGGCACGTTTGGCAGGCACATTCATTTTTTGTTTCATTTCTTGCGTTGTATTGCCACCAAAAAGTGCTTGGTCGCCTTTGCTTCTAATTCGCCCAAAGCCTTTTTCATCTACCCCACGCTCATAAATCAGTTTTGAAAGGGTAGTTTCAGTAGCGGTTAGGCGTTCTCGAGCATCCAATCTTTCCGCCAATTTGATGCGTTCTTCAATCAATTCCTGTTTACGAGTTTGTAAAGCAAAATACGTTTGGGCAAAAGCTACGGCTTCTTTTTGTGGGTCAGCATTTTGAGCAATCAAATAGCAAGCATAAAATCATCAATTTCTTTGGTTGCGCCTTTGGGCATAGCTATCGTTTTTCCCACGTGGGAAAAATGGTCTGAAATCTCAGAATCAGCATTTTTGCAAGCAATTTGAGCTTTTTCTATTACATTAAGGAATTTATCCCAACGTTTATATTCTAGCAAAATTTGCAAATCGCGGGCAAACCAAAATTCTACCCCATCTTGGTGATGAGCGTGTTCTTCAAAAGTAGCAGTGAGGGTTGTGATGAGTTTTTTGTTCATTTTGTCTAAGTTTTGGGTTTATAAATTTTATTTTGCGAGCGTTTTTTCCAGCAAATTATGTAGGCGGTCTATTTCTTTTTGGAGGTCAGCGATGCGGGCTTCGTAGAGTTTTTGAAGTTCTTGCACAAAAGCATTTGAACCACCAGCGAATGGTACTCCATTTTGACTATTGGAAATATTAACCGGTATTTTTTGTCCATCAAAATTGATTAAATCAAATAAATCAATCTCCAAAGCTTGGCAAATTTGGACTAAGCGCGCAAAAGAAAGATCGGTTTTACCGCTTTCAATTTTGCAATAGGCATTTTGTGAGATACTGAGTTTTTTCGCCATCACTTCTTGAGTATGATTTCGCATTTCGCGGAGTTTTTTGATATTGTTCTCGATTTTCATTTGAGTATATATTTTAAGTGGTTAAATATAGCTGGAAGTTTTTAAAAGTTAATAAATTCTTCTATAAATTATAATCAATTGATAATCTTTGACTTTTGACAAATGAGTATGTGCCACAGCCTAGACAGGCTGTGGTGCAATTTTTATAACTCATTGATAATCAGTATATTATGAAATTGTTAATTCCTAATTTCCCATTCCTAATTTCTAATGAGTATATTTGATTAAAAAATGAAATAATAGAATTGCTTACAACCGATAAAAAATTTTATACCCTCGAGGAATACGTTGGCCTAGGAAGAAGTAAGCGAAATTCGCCACGAGTTCTATCAGGGCGAAATTTTTGCAGTGGCTGGTGCAATATGAAGCCTTGGTAGAGTTATACAGTCGCCAGACCAATTCGGATATTTGGACTTACCAAACCTTTGATAATCAAGCAGATGAGATATATTTTAATCATCTCGATTTTACAATATCAGGGCAAACAATTTATCAAGCTATTGAATTGATAATTGAAGGAGATGAAAACAACATAAATGATTATAACTAATTGATAATCAGGTAGTTATGGGTATTTACTAACTTATGCCAGCAATTCTCACTGTAAAATAATTGAACAAAAGTTTTATATTTTAACTTTTACATTTATAAAAATAATAAAGTACATAAGCAACTGATAATCAGCATTTTAACTGTATTTTTTCATTAAATTGCCCTTAGCGAAACCCTAGAATTTTTGGAACGAAAGCCGCAAAAATTCGGTTTGAAGCGAG
>JALONJ010000129.1 GCA_025455045.1 Microscillaceae bacterium
TAATAAGTACCTCATTATCAATGCTTTATATAAAATTCGATTTATAAAAATTCTAAAAAATTAAATATTCGTTTAAAATTTATACAGTGGGAATTACTGATACTCCTTCCTGATAAATTATAAATTGTTTTAAAAATAAAATTGTATTATTTTGATACAGTAAAAATTTTTAAATGATTTTTGTGAAAATGTATAGCTTTTAGTATTTTGACAAATGTGTCTGTAAAACAGCTTTTAAGCCGTGATAAGACAGCCTAAAGGCTGCTTTACAATACTTTTATTGCACTTTTTTTCGAAAAATCAATGCTATTGATAAAATCAATTAAATTTTCTTTATCATTCTCATTATTAGTTGTTTTTTGTATTTTTTCAATAAACTTTAAAATATTCACGTTGATTTGAGGTATTTCTTTTTTTAATTGTCTAAAATTTGTAAATTTGCTAACTAATTGATTATCAGTGCCTTATAAAAAAAATGGCTAGTCTTATTTAAAATGAAACCAAAGACCAAAATTCTAATCATTCGCTTTTCATCGATTGGCGACATTGTCTGGACTTCCTTAGTCGTGCGTTGCCTCAAAGAACAAATGCCAAACATTGAATTGCATTTTGCGGTCAAAGCCGGTTTTGCTTCCTTGGTAAAACACAATCCGCACATCGACCGCTTGCATTTGTTGGCAGATAATTTAGAGGATTTGATACAAGGCTTGCGTGCCGAAAACTTTGATTTAATCATTGATTTGCACAACAACCTGCGTTCCAATATGATTCGTTGGCGATTGGGCAAAAAAACCTATGCTTATAACAAACACGCCATTCATCGCTGGCTACTCAACAGGTTCAAAATCAATACCTTGCCCCCCAATCAACACATTGCCGATTGGTATTTTGAAGCCCTCGCTCCTTTGCATATTGTCAATGATGGCAAAGGATTGGATTTTTATTTAGCTCCCGAAGACGAAGTTGCCCTTCATACCTTGCCTACAACGCACCAAAACGGCTTTATTGCTTTGATTATTGGTGGCTCGGCTTTTACCAAAAAACTGCCTTTTGAAAAATTGGTTGAGCTTTGCCAAAAAATTGATTATCCACTTGTTTTGATTGGTGGCAAAGAAGATGAAGCCGCAGGCGAACAATTGCTGAATTATTTTGCCCAAAAACTCCCGATTTTGAATGCTTGTGGCAAATATACGCTCAATCAATCAGCTTCTTTGGTCAAGCAAGCCCTCTGTGTTTTTGGTCACGATACCGGGCATTTGCACATTGCGGCGGCATTTAAGAAAAAAGTATATGCGATTTTTGGCACTACGTTTCCCGAAGTCGCGTTTCCTTATGGTACGGAATATCAGATTTTGGAAAATAAAGGACTCGCTTGCCGCCCCTGCTCCAAATCGGGGCGCAAATCTTGCCCCAAAGGACATTTCAAATGTATGCGCGAACTGAAAATAGCATTTGAAAAAACTTGGTGAAAATAATTTTTAGTCTCGAGTTTCGGGTTCCGAGTTTTCGTGCTTAATTATGGAGTTATTAACTTTTGGTGGGTGCATTTCAAATTTACGCGTTTCTATTGCCTCACCCTAGCCCTCTCCAAAGGAGAGGGTTATAGGTAGTAAATTTGAAATGCACTCCTTTTGGTTGGTTATTTGCGCCATATTACCATATTACCATATCACCATTTTAATTCAAAAAGATTGAAAGTTTTATTGTTGGATAATTACGATTCGTTTACTTACAATTTGGTGCAAATGCTTGAACAGGCGGGAGTTATAGACTTGTCAGTTTGTAAAAATGATGAAATAAGCCTCGAGGAAGTCGCCAAATTTGATAAAATCTTACTAAGCCCCGGACCCGATATACCACATACCGCCGGTATCACTTGCCAATTGATTGAAAAATACGCCCCGCAAAAGAGTATTTTGGGCATTTGCTTGGGGCATCAAGCCATTGGTGAAGTATGCGGTGCCAGACTCATTCGCTTGCCCCAATTGAAGCACGGTATTCAAGAGGAGGTACTGATTTCAGATTCTAAGGCTCTGATTTTCAAAGGCTTACCAAATCAAATAAAAGTCGGTTTATATCATTCTTGGGCAATTGATTCGCAGGATTTGCCCGACAATCTGCACATTACTGCCCTGAGTCAAGCCGGAACAATTATGGCAATTACCCACCAAATTTGGCGTTTGCACGGCGTGCAATTTCACCCCGAATCTATTATGACTCCCTCAGGTAAACAAATCATTGAAAATTGGTTGAGGGAAAAGTAAGCGAGTTTCTCGGCATCTTCAAAAGGACTTGTTTAGTTTAAATGTAGTTCAAAACCTCTTGCGCGCACGCTAGACAGCCTACGTTACAATTTTTTGAAATCTTACAAACATTCTTTTAATTCATAATAACAATACCTCGGACAGTTTTTGTAAGTAATTGATTATCAGCTAGTTATGATATTTCGAGTATTTCTTGTAACTAACTGATTATCAAGTACTTAATAAAAAAATCGGAACTAGAAACCAGAAACTGTCCGAACTATTGAATAAGTATGTGCAACAAATTAATTGATATTATCATTTAGTGTAAAATATTGATTATCAATGAATTAATCATAATTTAACAACAACAAATTAAAATCCAATGAAAAAAATCTTTTTTATACTGAATATATGCCTTCCCTTGAGCCTTGTCGCCCAAAATCTTGAATTGACAAGTTTTTTGGACTCTCTCAATCAAACTTATAAAATTAGTATCTTGGTCCAAACTTCTTCGGGCGAGTCTTTACTCAGCCAACAAGCCGATAGTGTAGTGCCTTCGGCAAGTGTAATCAAAGTGCCTATATTGTTGGAATTGTTTAATCAAGTGCAACAAAAAAAGATAAAACTGAGTAAAAAACATACCCTTCAGGAGAGCGACAAAGCCGGCGGCGAAGGCGAAGTCCAAAAAATAAAAATCGGTAAAAAGCTCACTATCAAGTACTTAGCCCGCGAGATGATTCGCACCAGCGACAATACCGCTACCAATATCCTAATTCAACATTTGGGAATGGAAAACATCAACCAATTTTTGCGCAATCAACAATGCCCCAAGACAATGCTCCAGCGCAAAATGATGGATTTTGAAGCGATTAAATACGGGCGACAAAACTACATCAATGCTCAAGAAAGCAATCGTTTGTTGTTGCAAGTCTTGAATCAAACAATCTTGACCCCGAAACTTTGCCGACAAGTATTGCAAATTTTAGAAATTTGTGATGACCACACCACCATTCCGCGCTATTTGCCAAGTTCTTTACGCATTGCCCACAAAACCGGCTCGCTCGACTATGTACGCGGCGATGCCGCCATTGTTTTTTCGCCCAAGCCTTTGGTTATCAGTATATTTGTCGAGAAATTCAAGGAAATTGAGCAAGCCGAAGAAATCATCGCCAAGTTAGCCGCCTTGATTGTGTATCAGTATGGCAATTTGAATAATCAATGAAAATGTAGGCTGATAAAGTTTTCAACTACTGCGATTGTTTCCCAAAGCATTAATTCAATACACATTTCAAACTACCCCTTTTCATACAATTCCAAAAGTTGCCAAGCCGCACTAATTGCCGGAATTTGCCCATTTTTGACAGCATTTTCAAGCATAGGTAAGGCGTTTTTGACGGCTTGGTGTTGGTAAAACCTCTCTTCCAAAGATTGTTTGATGGTATCGTGTAGCCAGTTAAGGTTTTGTTGTTGGCGTTTTTTGGCAAACCAGCCATTGGCTTGCAGTTTTTGTTGATGGTCGAGTATGACTTGCCAAATATCATTGATGCCCTGATTTTGCAGAGCCGAACAAGTCAATACCGGCGGAAACCACCCGTTTTCGGCCGGCGGAAAAAGGTGCAAAGCCCCTTGATATTCGGCACGGGCTACTTTGGCGCGGTGGGCATTGTCGGCATCGGCTTTGGTGATGACGAGCGCGTCTGCCATTTCCATAATTCCTTTTTTGATGCCCTGTAGTTCATCACCGGCACCCGCTAACATTAGTAAGAGAAAAAAATCGACCATTCCATAAACCACCGTTTCCGACTGCCCTACCCCAACTGTCTCAATAAAAATGACCTCAAATCCGGCGGCTTCACAAACCAGCATCGTTTCGCGGGTGCGCCTTGCCACCCCGCCCAATGAATTTTGCGCCGGAGTCGGGCGAATATAAGCCAGAGGGTCGGTAGAAAGCTGCTCCATTCGGGTCTTATCACCCATAATACTGCCTTTGGAAATTTGGCTACTTGGGTCGACTGCCAAAACTGCCAGTTTTTTGTTTTGCGCCGTGATATGCTTACCCAACGACTCTATAAAAGTGCTTTTGCCCACTCCGGGCACCCCCGTAATGCCCAACCGAACCGATTGCCCGGTATGGGGCAAAATCGCCGCCAAAACCTCTTGAGCAATTTCGTGGTCGCTAGGCAATTGGCTTTCAATCAAGGTAATCGCCTGACTAAAAATCACGCGATTGTGCGATAAAATACCATCAATATAAACTTGGGGGCTTAAGCGTTGTTTTCTTTGTAAAGGCATTTGTTGATTTTTGAGAAAGTTTATTAGCAATGATTAATTCCTAATTTGTAAGTATTTGATTATCAGGTGTTTAATAGTAATGAGTTAATTATAAAATGTGCTAATGTGCTAATGTGCTAATGTGCTAATGTGTTAATGTGCTAATGTGTTAATGTGCTAATGTGCTAATGTGTTAATGTGCTAATGTGTTAATGTGCTAATGTGCTAATGTGTTAATGTGTTAATGTGTTAATGTGTTAATGTGCTAATGTGTTAATGTGCTAATGTGCTAATGTGTTAATGTGTTAATGTAATACATTGATTATCAATTAATTAATAGTAAATATTGTTCAATATGTGTAACAAAATTAATTTTCTAATTATTAAAAATAGCTAACTAGCTGATTATTAACGAGTTATGTTTTTAAGCTAAATTATGTAACTTGCTGATTATCAAGTAGTTATGTGTTTTAACAAACTAACTTTTAAAAACTGTCCCACATATTGATGGTTTACTTTATTTTTAAATCATTCCATGGATCAATACTTCGGATATTTTTTATAAGTAATTGATTATCAGCTATTTATGCTATTTGATACTACTGTACAAATTTTAAATTGATAAATATAAATCATTGATAATCAATATTTTGCGTCTTAGCGTATTTGCGTGAAAACATATTTTTTATAGTAGTATGATGCTATTTTAAATATTTATTGCAACTGACTGATTATCAAGTACTTAACAAAAAAATCGGAACTAGAAAACCAGAAATTGTCCGAACTATTGATAAATATATTCGGGCTAAAACTTTAGTTTAATACCCGCCATTATTTGTCGACTATTGGCAAGAATGGGGGCGTGTCCGCCATAGTAGGGTTGAATGAGTAGATATTGAGTATCGAGCAGATTGTGTACCGAAAGGTTAAAATCAACCCCTTTGTAGGGTTCTAGGTAGGCAATATTCAAATTGAGGAGTAGAACCGAAGGGTAAGTTTGGGAGTCAAATGCGTCATCAGTTTCACCACGGGCATACTCGGCAGTTTGTCCGGCACGACTTGAAAGCCACGTAACTTGCGGAGAAAAACTAAAGTTTTGAATTTTATAAAAAGCCCCACCATTCAATTTAATAGGGGGCAAACCCAAGCTCATCAACTTATCGGAGTCACGAAAATCGGGTGAGGTTTCTGCCGTAGGGCGCGCCCACGAGAGGTTGATAAAACCGCCATACTTGGGTGTTTTGAAATTGAGTTCGGACTCCAGCCCCAAGGTTTGGACTTTGCCGGCATTGATATAGGCATTGCTCACGCCGGTATAAACTATAGGATTGATAATATTGATAAAAAAACCATTCAACTTGAAACTCCAATTATCGGAAAATTTGTAGCCCAGTTCCAAATCAACAGTGTGAGCAGTTTCGGTAATCAAATCAGGATTGTATGTCAAATCGCGTGAAAAAGCCTGCCAGCCCAAGGGTATTCTGAAGGATTGCCCAATCAAAAGTTTGGCATTAAATTTTGCTTCGCTAAAGGTCAGTCCGGCTCTACCGGCGGTAGCTTGTCCAAAAGTAGTATTTTCATAACGAATCCCACTCGTAACTCCAAATTTACCAAAAACGCCTACATATTGCCCAAACAAAGCCAAAGATTCAGTGTAGCGGGTGAGTACTGAGTCGCCTGTTCCGCGTCCGCCCCAAAAGCCCGGATAGCCCAATGCCGAATTGTTGTGCAAGTCATCGCGGGTGTAGCCCGTGCCGATGGTCAGCTCGCCAGATTTGGCAAAATCAAAAATAAGGCTGGCTTCGCCTCGATAGCGGCGCAGGTCAACGCCACCAATAAAATTAAAAGTGCCGGTAGTACTCGCCGCCAAATGCGAAGTAGTAGCCGTATTGCCTTGGGTAATCTCAGCCAACAAACCCACGCGAGTTCTTGCCCCTAAACTGGGAGTGTATTCAATCAATGTATTTTGGATAGTATGATTCAGGTGTTCGGGTAGTTCTTGATTGGGGAGGATAGGCACTACTTGGTCAGCTCCGTCCATTCCAATATACTCAAACGAGCTTCGATTGTAGCTGATTTTTAAATTTCGATACTTTATCTTGGTGTATAAATAATTAAATTTTCGGTCGGTATTTTGGCGGTTCAATGCCAATTGATTACCAAAGAAATCTTCGTACGTACCACTTGCCAAGGGGCGGGCGTTGAATCCGGCAGTCAAGGAAATTTCAATATCTCGAAAGCGACTACCGGCAGTAAGGTTGAACTGACGAGCAAAACCTTCATTGCCTACCAAACCCATTTGCGAACTTAGCTCCAAACCTTTGAGGGTTTCGCCGGTTTTGGTGATGATATTGATGGTGGCTATCTCGGCAAATGAGCCATACAATATACTGCCCGAGCCACGAACAATCTCTATTTTCTCGACACTTGCCAAAGGAATACTGCCCATAAAGTTGTAGTTGCCATAGCCCAAATCGTTCAAAGGCATACCATTGACCATAATCAGGTATTTGCCCTCGTGTACCCATACACCCCTAAAACCCAAGCCAATCAAGCTATTGACATCAATGCCAAACTCAAACCCCGGAATCATTCGCAAGGCATCGGCTATATCACGACAACCGTAGCGCGCAATATCTTCTTGAGTAATGAGGCTAATCACCGAAGGGGTTTGCTCAATGCTCAGGTTGCTTTTAGCGGCAATACTCACCGTTGTTTGGCGGGTGGTATCTTCACTATCCAATAATTTATCGGGGGTAGTGAGAAAATAAGTGGTTTTACTGGTGTCAATTTGGGCATTTGCCGCCGAAAAAAAGGCTAGGAAAAGTATAACCCAGCAAAATTGGTGATAATAAGGGTAAAAATAATTCATTCGAATCAAGGACTATGAGTATTAACTAAAAGTTTTGCAATTTTATAGCCAAAAAATGAAAATTAGGCTAATATCAATTCAATTATGAAATCAAGAGTTAAGATTGAGGGTTTGAAAGTTGGATAAGTAATTGATTATCAGATATTTATTGGAATTAATAAGGAGTGGAGATTGAGGAGTGAGGAATCTTTATCGGTAAAAACAATTTTTTCACAAATTTTTATAGATTATGTTTGAAAATTATAGTACTCCTTTGTTGAATCGCACCCGTTTTTTGCGGCGGGTGTTGTATTATTTCTTCTTTTCGGCTTTGGTTTTGTTTAGTTCATTAGCTTTGGGCGTAGTGGGTTATCATTATTTTGGCGAACTCAACTGGATAGACTCGCTTTTGAATGCCTCGATGATTTTGACGGGTATGGGACCTGTCAATCCAATGCGTAATGATGTCGGTAAATTGTTTGCTTCATTCTATGCCTTATTTAGCGGATTGGCGTTTTTGACTACTCAGAGCATCTTATTAGCGCCTTTGGTGCATCGTTTTTTGCATATTTGTCGAGTAGATGTATCGGGTGATTGAAGCAAGAAAATAGTTTTTTCCCAAAAAAATCTAATTTTTTCTCGCCAAACCCAAAAAACTAATGCTTTTTGAATGTAATTTATTGTCTAACTTTGCACCTCAATTATCTGTAAATAAGCCTAATTTAGATAATTCTAAAGACTTTGAATATCGTAGGGCTTTGGTGCAAATAAAATAGCGATAAATTTGGCGAGTTGATAAGTATTATTTGACTTAGTAATAGTTGAAAAATAAAATAAATAGTTAGGAAATATAACCTATTGATAATCAACGATTTGTATAATTCCTAATTCATAATTATTAATTCCTAATTCCTGAGTCAGCTTGCTTGTGCCATTTGCCTATAAACGACAAACTAAGATGCCATTAACTTTTGAACAAGAATTTTTAAAAATAATCACGCCTATCTATGCCGTTTTGATAGCTATCGAAATCCTCGCCAGTCATTTTGGAGGCAAAAAATACTATACTTGGCGCGATACGCTGTTTAATGTGGGCTTGTCATCGCTCAATGCTTTGATTGATGTGAGTTTTCGGGTCATTTATATCGTGATTTTTTATTATTTTTTGCAATTTCGTTGGATTGACTGGCAACCATCTTGGGTGTATTGGTTGGCTTTGTTGGTGTGTCAGGATATTTGTTTTTATTTTTTGCATTATACCGAGCATCGCAGCCGTTTTTTTTGGGCGGTTCACGTTACGCATCACTCTTCCGAAAAATTCAATCTTACGGTAGGGTTTCGGTCTTCGGTTTTTGAACCCTTGTATCGCTTTGTTTTCTTTCTGCCGCTTATTTTTTTGGGTTTTCAGCCTGCCGATATTATTTTGATGTATAGTATTACACAGGTGTATGGGATTTTGATTCATACGCAGTTTATCCACAAACTAGGCTTTTTGGAATATATCTTGGTTACACCCTCACATCATCGGGTACACCACGCCTCCAACGTACCTTATTTGGACAAAAATATTGGAATGGTTTTTATTTTTTGGGATAAATTGTTTGGCACCTTTCAAGCCGAAAACGCCCCCGAACCCACCAAATACGGCTTGACTCATCAGATAAAAAATCAACATTTTTTGACAGTTTTGTTGCACGAATGGTGGGCTATTGGGCAAGATGTGAGCCAAAAAAACCTGACTTGGCGCGAGCGGTGGGCATATATATTTGGTCGTCCGGGCTGGTCGCACGATGGCAGTCGCCAAACTACTCAAGAATTGCAAGCTAAATCCGGTACGCAACAAAATTCAAACTAGCCGATACCTACTCAATAAAAAACTAGAGCCAAAGATTGGGTAATACCATAATTTTGTTTAACTTAATTGGATAAAAGCGCAATGCTCGATGAAAAAACTCTGGTGCTTGATTTTATTTACCCAATCTCTGGTGGCACAAAATCTCATTCCGAATGGTGGTTTTGAAGAATATCATTATTTGCCCCATCAAGAAAACTGTTTTTTTGGCTATCTCAAAAATTGGGATAATTTGTATTACCGCAGTGATTTTAGCCAAAGTACCCCCGATTTTTTTCATCGTTGGGGGAGCAATTCGGCACAAGTTCCACAGACAGCTTTTGGGAGCATTCAGCCCAAAGCCGGCAATGGTTTGGTAGGTTTGCTGGTGTATTCGGGGCAAAATATTGATTATCACGAGTATATTTCTATCAAATTGCTGCGTCCACTCAAAAAAGGCAAATCTTACCGTTTGCGTTTTTATATCAGTTTGGCAAATCACAGCCCGTATTTTCAAGGAGTAAGCAATGGCTTAGGCGTGTGTTTTACCGAGCGAAAACCCCAGCAAAAACGCTCGGAACTTCTGCAATATCGCCCACAATGGCAAGCCGACAGTGTATTGATTCCGCAAAAATGGCAATTGATAGAAATGGATTTTATAGCCGACCAACGCTATCAGTATCTTACAATTGGCAATTTTTTAGCCGCCTCGCAAATCAAATATCAAATCATTTTCCCCAAAGGGGTGTTGGGAGCTTATTATTTTTTAGATGAAGTAAGTCTGTTGGAGTTTGAAGGTGATATGCCCCCCGAAGTCATAGCTCCTACTTATACTTTGCCCAATCCGAATCGGTTTTTGCCCGAAGAAAATCGCGCTGACGACGGCAAAGGGAGTACATAAGAAGTTGAGAATTGGGAAGTGAGAGTTGAAGTTGAAAGATTTTATTTTTAGCTAAGTATTTGATTATCAGTTATTTAACTCTCAGCTTGAAACTTGTTAGATTTGAAATGCCTTTTTTAGCTAAATAATTGATTATCAAGTATTTATATCCTTCATACCTAAAAACAAAAAAACAAGCAATGCTGATTACTTGTTTTTTTGTAAATCCTTGTATATCAATTACTTAGCAATTTTTATTTGCTATTTACCCTTCAGTATCTTGTGGTATTTGTCCATATTTTTGAAAAGCTCGAGGGCGGCTTGCAAATCAGGGTCATAGTTGAAAGAGGCTTGGGTTTGCCCTTTCTCGAGATAATAACGGGCAACAATCTCCGACTCGAGGGCGGCTTTTACTTCTTCTTTATGCACCAATAAGTCATTGTCTTTGTTGGGCATTAGTTTGGCTTCAAGGGCTTTGATTTGGGCTTCGATGCCGGTATTCAACTTTTCTTCTTTGGCTTTGGCTTCCAATTCTTTGAGGGCTTTGACAGCTTGGTTGGTGTAGTCGAGCTGTTTACCTTTGACATATTTGATAAAATCTTGGTACTCAGCTTCGCTTAGGCGAAACTCCCGCGCCGCTTTGATAGTCGGGTTTTTGAGAAAATACTCGTTGGCATAGTCAAAAAGAATATTTTTGTTGCGCAAAGCATTGGTAATGGAAGCATATTTTTTGGCTTCGAGCGATATATCAGGGTCAACTCCGGCTCCGTCATATACCGTTCTGCCACTTACTTTGGTTTTGTAAGCCGTTTTGAGCGAATCGGCAATTTTTTCTACTGTGCCGTCTTCTTTGCGATTGCTATAGTCCAAAGCCTGAATACAACGTCCGCTAGGGGTATAGTATTTGGCAGTAGTAACTTTGAGTTGCGAGTTGTAAGAAAGTGGGCGGGTAGCCTGAACCAAGCCTTTGCCAAAGCTTTTTTGCCCAATCAGTACGCCACGGTCATAATCTTGGATTACCCCAGCCACAATTTCAGAAGCTGAAGCACTGCGTCCGTTGATGAGGACTACTACCGGAATCTCAATATCCAAAGGTTGGTTCAAGGCTTTGTAGGTTTTGTTCCATTCGCTGATTTTGCCTTTGGTGCTTACTACATCTAAATCCCTGTTAATGAACAAGTTAGCAATATTTACTGCTTCATTTAACAAGCCTCCCGGATTGCCTCGCAAGTCCAAAATCAGTTTGCTCGCCCCTTCGGTCTTGAGTTTTTCGATGGCAGTTTTGACCTCGCGCGAAGCTCCATTGGTAAAATCGGTCAATTGAACATAGCCCACATCTTGACTTACCATTCCATAATACCGCACGTTGTCAATTTTTACATTTTCGCGGTTCATACTCACCTCACGACTCATAAATTGTCCGTGCGATTTTACCTCTAGCGTAATTTTTGTTCCGGCTTGTCCTTTGAGCATTTTGCTTACTTGCGCCGAAGACTTGCCTCGGAGTTCTACGCCATTGATTTTGAGGATTTCATCGCCGATTTTGAGACCGGATTTAAAAGCCGGAAAGCCCTCGTAAGGCATTATAATCAAGGTGCGCCCCTCCCGACTGCCTACCAAAGCCCCTATGCCGCCGTATTGCCCGGTAGTCATTGTGCGGTAGTCTTCAATTTCGTCTTCGGGAATATAATTGGTATATGGGTCAAGCGAATTGAGCATTGCATCAATGCCCGTTTTCATCAAAGTACTAGGATTGACCTCATCTACATAAAACATATTGACTTCTTTGAACAAAGAGGCAAAAATGTCGAGGTTTTTCTGGATTTCGAAATAGCGGTCGTTATACCGAAATGCTACTAAAGCCCCGCTAAGAGCCAGTACCAACAAGAGCGAATATTTGAATCGTTTTGTCATAAAGTTTTTAATTTTTAAAAAATCAAACAATCAAGATTATATGGAAACTTTTCCCGCTTCTTTTGAGAGAGGAGTTTATATTTATAGGGTTGGGGGATTAAATTATTGAATTATAAGTCATTTTTTGAGGGTCATTGGTCATTTTTGGGGTCAATAGTCATTGGTCATTAATACCACCATATTACCATTTCACCATAACACCATTTCACCACTCTACCATAAAACCAAAAATACACACTTTTATTGTAAACGCGGCAAAAGGCGGATAAGTTTTTTTTGAATTTCGGCGAAAGCAATTTTTTCTTTGGCTACGTACATAATTCCCAAATAAGCTACGGTATATTTTTGTTCATTGTTGAGCAGTTTGGTTTTGTTGAGGCGATAGGCTTCGCGGATGCGGCGGCGAATCCAATTGCGGTCAACGGCTTTTTTGAAGTTTTTGCGCGAAATACTGATTACTACTTGCGGAGGCAAGTCGGTGGGTTCGGGATTGGGAATATAAACCAAACGAAATGGGTATTGGAACTCGGCTTTTCCCGACTTAAAAAGTTTTTGAATCGTGATTTCGTTGCACAGTTTTTCGGATTTGGGAAATTTCATCAAGTTTTGATAGTTTATGACAAGTGCGATGGCTATATTATTGGCGGATTGAAGGGTTGTTTTTTGCCAATAAAATACGATAACTTATTGATTATCAGGGATTTAATATTTTTTATAAATTCTCGAACTACCGAATAGAATTACTTTAGATAATTTTTTTATAAATTTTCAAAACTGTCAGGGGTTTAAAAACCTGACAGTTTTTGATGCTCAAAAAAAATCATTGTAGCAAAATTATTGTCCACAACACCTTAGGAATGATTGCAAAATAGGATCAACATTTACAAAAGTTCTTGCCATCTTTAAAGAAGTTGTCTATCTTAGATGTGCTCCAAAGCTGCTTACGCGCGCAGGCTAGACAGCCCGGGTTACAATTTTTCCTGAAAAGTGGTGAAGAACTTTTAAAAATACATAACTCATTGATAATCAAATGATTATATAATTCGTATGGTTCTTCACCACTTTTCAGGAATGAGAATCTTTTTTCTGAAATTTATCAATTTCAGTGATTCTGAGCGAAGCGAAGAATCTGAAACTCTTGATAATCGAAGAATCTGAAACTCTTGATAATCAACGCTTTAGATTCTTCAGAGCTTCGCTCGCTACCTTCGCAAAATATTCATTTTGCTTGGTGATGTTCAGAATCACTGAAAAGCGAGAGCTTTTCAGAATTCAATAGAATTGCCGAAGGAAATTTCTGAAAAGTAGCGAAGATTCATTCGTATTTTCTAATTCCTATTTCCTAATTCTTAATTCCTTATCCCCAAGCCACCAGTTCATTGCCTTGCATTTTGGGCAATATTTGATAACGGTTTTCGGTCAAGCAAAAGTCAATGTCTATTTCGTTGCCAAAGCCCATCAAACGCTGAAAATGCGAGGAGTCTTTCAAAAAACGTTTATAATTGTTTTGCCCGATATGATAGATGGAGCGTGCCAAAATACAAGAATCATTGGCAAATTGTACATCTTTGATTACATCATTTAACAAACTTCCGGCATAGAAAGCATCTTCCAGATTGACTTTACCCTTCCAACCGGCGCAAACTAGCATCGTATTTTGCTGGCTTTGCCGAATGTATTGACTGATACGGCTTTTGTTCAAAAAAGCACCCACAATCACTTCATTTGCCCCACGCCTTTGGGCTTCTTTGATGGCAAAAGTACCGTTGGAGGTAGTAAGCCCAATGGTTTTGCCCTGTAATTCGGGTTTCATATAACTAAAAGGCGAATTATCCAATTCAAAACCCTCTACTTGCTTGCCGCCGCGCTCGGCTCCTACCAAGTAGCCTTGCGCTTGCAAACTTTGAGCATCTTCGAGCGAAGATACCGGAATAATGCTTTTTACCCCACTTGCCAAAGCCGTTACCATACAAGAAGTGGCTCTCAAAATATCAATTACCACGACCAATTTGCCTTCGGCATCTTCATATTCCAATAAATCGGGGGTGAGGCATACTTCAATTGTTTTCATTGTCTATAAAATGATTTGTTTGAGGGTTAATTTTTATTGGCAGAGATAATTTTGAAATCAATGTATAGCTATTTTTGCCAAATCTTCCCAAAACCGTAAAACTAAACAATGCTTGGCAAAAGCCCAAGTTTTGGGGTGAATAATTAAAATAACTGTCTGATTATCAGAGATTTACAATTTTTGATTTTCCCCTGTCTAGCAAAATGACAATGCGTTTTTTAATCATTTTGTTTTGTGGCACATCGAGCAATAGTTCCTAAAAATTTGTGAAGAATTTTTTTATATTTATCCCTTTTCGCAAAGCCGATAGCTTTTAAAAATGTTAGGATTGTACAAATACCTTGTATATTTTACCTTGTCTTAGCCTTGCCAAATTAAAAAACCTAAATAGGTAGCATACATCAACAAGAAAATGCCTCCTTCTAGCCTGAAAATAGTACGACTCCGAAAAGTATAAGTAGAAACAAATAGCAGTAAACTGGCAAAAATAGCTACCAAAATATCCAAATTACCGTTTTGGGGCAGCGGTAAAGGCTTGAACAAAGCACTAGCCCCCAAAATTAAAAACACGTTAAAAATATTAGACCCTACCACATTGCCAATGGCGATATCCGAGTTGCCGCGCCGTGCCGCCACTACCGAAGTAGCTAGTTCGGGCAGTGAAGTACCAATGGCTACAATGGTAAGTCCTATCATTGCTTGGCTCATACCCAGCATTTTGGCAATTTCAACTGCGCCGCTTACCATAATTTGTCCACCAAAAAACAAACCAACTAAGCCAATCAATATCAAGGCGATGGATTTGGGTAGCGGTAGAGGAATAATATCTTCGGTAGGAGTTTCTTTGGAGGCTTGCGCTACATAAAAAGTGTAATACAAAAACACAATCATAAAAGCCAAAAAAAACAACCCGTCAATTCTCGATATGGCATTGTGAGAGGCTGAATCCAACAATACATCATTAGCACTAAAACCAACCAATATCACTGCCAAAAGTGCCAAGGGAATCTCTATTACTTGAGTTTTGCGCTCAACTTTGATGGGATAGATGAGTGCCGAAACTCCCAAAATCAGTAAAATATTGGCAATATTGCTCCCAATCACATTGCCGATGGCTATGTCGGTATTGCCATTGACCGCCGAAGCCAAACTTACTGTAAGCTCGGGAGTAGAAGTACCAATGGCTACAATGGTCAAACCAATCACCAAATCTGGAATATTCATCCGTTTGGCAATAGCAGCCGAGCCACCAACAAGCCAGTTAGCCCCTAAAATGATGATTACCAAACCGGCTATCAGATAGGCAAATGCAAACATAATGTTTTTAGTTTAAGATTTGATTTTTATTCAATATATTATCTATAAATCTTTGATAATCAATTGGTTATGAATTTATTTAGCAAAAGATTTGAGGTTTTCCGATTCATTTTCAATTTTTTTAGGAATATGTTTAAAGACTCAGGAAACAGTTGATTGAATTTTGTAAATGCAAAGATTCAAATAAAAGGTTCTTCACACCTTTTCAGAAATGAAAAGATTTTTTCTGAAATTTATCAATTTCAGTGATTCTGAGCGTAGCGAAGAATCTAAAGCGTTGATTATCAAGT
>JALONJ010000570.1 GCA_025455045.1 Microscillaceae bacterium
AAATTTAATTATTGAGCATTATCAATTACTACACCAATTAAAAATAATGATAGTTAAGTGATTGATTATCAGCACTTTAAAATTCTGTAGGGAGATTAGTTCAAGGGGAGGTCGGGTGGGGTTGTATTCAGAACTTAACAACCCTTCTTATTTCGGAGGGGGCTGGGGGGAGGCTCTGGGCTAGGGTGAGGCAATAGAAACGCGTAAATTTGAAATGCCCCCGGCGCAACTCCAACTCACAAATTTAGAAAAAACTTAGGCTCTTTACCTATTTTCAGGAGATTCTAGCTTTATTCTAAGCCTAAACTCATTTACGCGCGCAGGCTAGACAGCCGGCGTTACAATTTTCCTGAAAAGGGGTGAATAATCAAAAAAATACACGTAATAACCTGATTATCAAATAGTTATCAAAACAAAAAAGACTGTAATTCTCATTACAGCCTTTTTATACAACTCATTGATTATCAAGCACTTATGATTTATTCATTTTCCGGCAATATATTTTTACTTTGTTCCAACACATTACTCAATACCGTACCTTTCAATAAATTAGCCAATACTTCGGCAATGCTTTTGCCACCCAAAATCGCCAAAGGCGACATCGATTGCGCCATTTTTTCGGCAAGGGCTTTGTCGGCAAATGATTGCAAAGCCGCCACCAAGTTGGGCGACACGGCTTGAGCTTTGGCAACTACGGCATTGACTTCGGCTTGGAGTTTGTCCAATTCTTGATTCAATTTTTGTTTTGCCAAATCAATTTGCAAGGCTTCGCGCTCGCGTTGGCGGAGGAGTTCGGCTTCGCTGATTTTTTGCAAAGTATCTTGCTCGGTGAGTTCAGCCAAGAGGCGTTTGTCGCGGGTTTGGATTTCCGATTCAATCTTAACCAAAGCCAACTCAAGGGCTTTTTTCACTTCCTCGTTTTCCAAATCAATGGTTTGTCGGGCAGTCGAGGACTTAGCAAGGGCGATTTCTTGATTGATTTTTTCCGTTTCTTTGGTAAACTCAAGGCGGCGTTGCTCGGAAGTTACGCGCAAAGTTTGTTTGACTACATCTTGTTGGGTAGCAATCAATAGATTTTCCAAGCTAATATCACTCAAGCGAATATCCAAGACTTCTACATCATAAATCCGCATCCCGTTTTCTTCAAAAGTGCGTCCGGGGCGTTTTTCGTCTTTGGTCGGTTTGCCCAAAATCGTATCGCGGATAATTTCAATGCCATTGGTATAAAAATCCATAATCGTATGTTTTTTGACCGCATTACGCAAAAACGAGCGCAGGTGGTCAGTCAAAAACTTGACATAATTTTCCACATTGAACCATTTTTCGGGGTCGCCTTCAAAATTCAACCGATAGGATAATTGAATATTGACTTGAGTATAATCCGAAGTTTCGGCTCTCACAATATCCGAAACTTTGTTGTGCAAAACTCGGAGATACACGCTTTTAATCGTGTTGTCTTCGGTTTTGGGCGTGCCGGTCGAGAGTTCAAAAGCCTCCAAATTTTCGTCATATTCCAACAAGTAAGATTGCGGACCCACAATCACTTTGCGCGTGCCGGTTTTGCTCACAATCAAAATAGCGTAGCCCGTCCAGAGGTTAATCGTAACTGCGCCATCATATTTGGTATCCAACACCAACATTCGGGGCGGAGTAAATTGCTCACCGCGCTCAAACTCATCGCCGGCAATCTCTTTAGAAACTTTTTCTTTTTTCTTTTCGGGCATTGGTTTGGCGGAGGCAATGGGTTGCAAAATTTCTTGCTCCATTTGAATTACATCATCTGAAATGAAGTCTTGCACATCTGATTTTGCCAATTTTTGCAATTGTTGGTTGTATTGCAAAGCCTCTTGATTGCCCGGAAACCACAAACTTACTTGCTTAGGGTGCAAAATACGGCGTACCAAAACCGCCTCGCGCGGGTCGGGCAAAAACATCGCCGGGCCTTTTTGCAAAGAAATTTTGCCAGTTTTGCGATTCAAATAGTATCGCCCCTCCCCTGCCGGAATCGCTAGGGCATAGTGGCGTTCTTTTTTGCCGTATTTGATGATGGCGTGTTCGGGGCGTGGGTAATAAATCATTTGGTCTTTGCCCGTGATAAACAACTCATCCCCTTCTTTATAACTAATTTTGCCTTCGGTATAAGGCGCAATGACCTTGATATACAAGCCTGACATTTCGTTCAATTCAATGGCTTTGAATTTCCTCACGCCCTCACGATAAATAAACTCCTCAGTCGGCTCAGGAAAAACCACCGCCGGACCTTGAATAAAGCGTTTGTTGCCATTTTCGTCCAACAAAATGCAGTATTCCAGCCTTTCCAAAGTTACGGCTTCGCGCACATATTCGTCGTCATCGTCGGGTACTACTTCTACGCCGGTGGGCGGGATATAAAATGATACATTCGAACCCTTGATAACCAGCATTTTACCCATTATCAGGTCAAGTTGCGTTTCGGTCAGTTCGTCGGGTGCACCTTCGCCGTCTTTGGTTTTGATGACGGCTTTTGTCCAATTTTTGGTGGCTTCGTCTTCGTCATACACGCGTACCAAGAGGTACTGATTGGAGCGCAAATTGTGTCCGCGCAAGACTTTTGCCATTTGCCCGGGCCACAAGGCAAAGTTGATAGGACCCGGAATATTGACCTTGCGACCGACATTGAGTTCGGCGAGGTTGTTGGTGGTGCCGGTTTTGGGTTGATGTCCGTCTTTGGGTGGGTTTTTCATCACCACATACCAGCCTTCGGGGGCAGTAACAAAAGTTTCAATTGATTCATCTAAAGACACCCTCTCAAAACGTTTGCTTGAGCCGTCAAAAATCACGGGCTTATCCGTATTTGCCAAACTGGTTTTGTAAGGACCGACATACACATTGATATTTCCTTTGGTTTGGTCGGAAATAAAAGCGTATTCATTGGGAGCCAAGACTAGGTCGCGTTCGCGGTTTTCTTCTGCCATAATGTTTATAAATTTTGAAGTTTTATTACAATGATATATACGTAATGAGAAATAAAATAGCGAAATTTCGCTGATATTTTTTTAATTAAATTTGGAATAAAATTTTGAAATAAATCAAAAAATGATTAAAAATAAAATAATATTTTGCAAAATTTATATAAATAAGAATAATATTTTTTGTATTTAAAATTAATTCAAATAAAAATTTTTCAATTTTTTGCCTTCCAAGTCTAGGCTGAAAAAAACAGCACAATATTATTGCCGAAAATAAGAATACTTAGTTGTCCGCAAATTATTACGGGTTGCAGCACTAAACGGGCAAAATAATCGCTGGCAAAAAGCGAATCCACATTCAATAAAAGTAAGCATAAGCCCTCAACTGTATTTCATTATAGCAAAAAAGTGGTTTTTCCGACTTTTTAGTGCATACTTGCCTTCGCCCAAGGCGGAAGCGACCATTATCGCCCTATGCGTTAAAATCCCTGAAGAACCATTTATTTTAGCACTTAATTTTGTATAGTAATGAGTTAATTATAAGATATGCTAATGTAACGTGAATATTTTAGTAAATACTTGATAATGAGATAGTTATATTACAAAATCTTACTATTTTCAGTGGATTATCAATTGTTTCAAAAATAAAATTGT
>JALONJ010000571.1 GCA_025455045.1 Microscillaceae bacterium
TCGCTTCAAACCGAATTTTCGGCTTTCGTTCCAAAAATTCTAGGGTTTCGCTAAGGGCAATTTAATGAAAAAATACAGTTAAAATACTGATTATCAATTGCTTATACTTTTTGTTATTTTTACAAATGTAAAAGTTAAAATATTAAACTTTTGTTCAGTTATTTTACAGTGGGAATTGCTGGTAAATCTTTCTGCTATCAAATAACTAATTGATTATCAAGTATTCATAAAATTGTAACCCAGCCTTTAGGTTGTGCCTCCCACAGCCTAAAGGCTGGGTTACATTCTTATTTGTCAAAAGTCAAAGATTATCAATCAGTTAAATTTAAAAATAAGTTCGACAAATGAATAGCACTATACACTATCGTAATTTCGATAGACACTTATTTTCTGCGGTTTATTTTTAGCCATACCATACCCACTCCCAATGCCAAAACAAGCCCTATCACCCACCCAAGCCATTGGCGATAGCTTTTTTGTTCGTCTTCCATACGAGCCGCCGTTTGCAGGTTTTGCAAAGAGATGATATACAAAGATATTTCTTGTTCCAATTTCGAGTTAGCGTTATAAGCATGGTAGGTTCGGGCTTCCTGGGCATATTGCATCGCTTGTGCGTAATTGTGCGCTCGGGCATACATTTGCGCAATATCGAGACAAAGTTTGGCGGCAACTTCGGATTTTTGCAAGGATTTGAGGTTTTTTAAGACTTGTTGATAGTATTGAATCGCCTGCTGATAATTGTCCATTGCCGAATAAGTTTGCGCAATTGCCAACAGAGCCTCGTTGATTTCGGGCAGAGTTTGGCGATTTTTTTGGCGAATGGCTAGTACTTGTTGAAAATAGCCCACGGCTTCTTCGCTGTCGTGCAGTTTGTTTTGAAAAAAATTGCCCAAATTCATATATGTATTGGCTACTTCGGCAAGATTCCCCAATTCTTCGCGGAGCTTGAGTTCTGCCATAAAATAAGCCAGAGCTTCTTCTTTGCGCTGTCCGGTATTTGCTTCTAGTTGTGCCAAAAGGCGCAAAGTTTGGGCTTCGCCTTCGCGGTATTGATGCTCACGGGCTAGGTTGAGGGCGCGCGCCAATACATTAAAACCCACCAACCAACCATCGGCACGGGCAATGGCTTCGCTACCGGTTTGGTTGAGGCTTTCTATTTCTTTTTGGATAGCGCGCGCAACCGGCAAATGCTGAATGGAGTCGTTTTGAGCAAACCCCAGCAAACATTTGCCCCCCAAGCTCAAACTCAAAAAGAATTTGAGCAATAAAAAACGGTAATTCAAAATATTCAATTTAATTATCTGATAATCAGTGTATTATAAAAAAAACTTTGCCAAAGCATTGTCCTACACCTTGGCAAAGTTTTATGAGTATTTCAAATCAATGCAATGAATGATAAAACAAGGTTTAGTCATCGCCTCTTAGTTTGGCTAAAAGATTCAAAATCTCGACATACAACCAGACCAAAGTAACCAACAACCCAAAAGCGGCATACCATTCCATATATTTGGGCAGACGGTCTTTTGCGCCTTCTTCAAAATTGTCAAAATCGAGAATCAAATTCATTGCGGCAATTGCTACTACTACCAAGCTAAAGCCAATGCCTATCAACCCGCCTTGATGAATGTAAGGGATTTGCGTGCCAAACATTCGCAAAATCCAGCTTACCAAATAAACCAAAAATACTGCCCCGGTTGCCATAATTACCCCTGAGCGAAATTGCTCGGTGGCTCGTATATAACCCATTTGATACCCTGCCAACATCATCAAAAACACTCCCAAGGTAAGTCCTACTGCTTGTAAGACAATACCGGGAAACATCGTCTCAAGCAATGTAGAAAGCACACCCAAAAATATACCCTCTACTACCCCATATAGCGGTGCCGTAAATCCGGCATATTGCGGGGCAAAAGTAGTAATCAACGCCAAAATAAGCCCTACTATAGAGCTGGCAATCAGCATTGGGTAAAAAGCAATACCCATCGTAACCAAAGTGTACCAAGCATAAGCGGCTCCGCCCAACACACAAGCCAATAAAATATAGCTTTTATTGACTGCGCCCTGAACCGTCATTACATCAGCCGAATCAGTTTGGGTGAGAGTTCCGGCAGTTTGAAAATTCGAGAATACTTTGCTTTTGAAAAAAGGATTAGATGTCCTCATAAATATAATTTATTGGTAAATAATTTTGATGGTGAAGTTACGATTTTTAAAAATAAAAGCCAAATAATTGTTGAGTTTTTATATTTGATTGAAGCAAAAGGGAAAATAATCGTATTTGCAGTTTTTGATTTAGGTTAATAAAGCATTTGGGCGGGAATAGTGAGCCGACTCATTGATTTTTGTGATTTTTTGGTGCAATTTTGTAGCAAAAAATACAACTGATGAAAATACTTATCACCGGTGGGGCAGGTTTTATTGGCTCACACGTAGTTCGCTTGTTTGTAAATAAATATCCTGATTATCAAATATTTAACCTCGATAATCTGACCTATGCCGGCAATTTGGGCAGTATTCGAGATATAGAAAACCAAGCCAATTATCACTTTGTCAAGGGCGATATTACTGACCCCGATTTTATGCAAGACCTCTTTGCGGTGCATCAATTTTCGGCAGTTATTCACCTTGCCGCCGAGTCGCACGTGGATAGGTCTATTTTGAACCCAATTGAATTTGTCAAAACCAATGTGCTGGGTACGGTCAATTTGCTCAATGTTGCCAAAAACGCTTGGAAAACCAACCCTTCCGAAGATACAAAAAGAAGATTGTTTTATCACATTTCTACCGACGAAGTGTATGGCTCACTAGGCGAAGAAGGCTTTTTTGTCGAGACTACTCCTTACGACCCGCAATCGCCTTATTCGGCTTCTAAGGCAAGTTCCGACCACTTTGTGCGGGCTTATCACAACACCTACAAGTTGCCGGTGATTATTTCCAATTGCTCCAATAATTATGGACCCAATCAATTTCCCGAAAAACTGATTCCTTTGTTTATTCACAATATTCAAAACAATAAACCCCTGCCGGTATATGGCAAGGGCGAAAATGTGCGCGATTGGCTGTATGTCATTGACCACGCCCGCGCCATTGATACGATTTTTCATCAAGGCAAAATCGGCGAAACTTACAACATTGGGGGCTTTAATGAATGGAAAAACATTGATTTGGTCAAATTGCTTTGCCAAATTATGGACAAAAAACTCAATCGTGCCGAAGGCGAATCCGCAAAACTCATTACCTATGTAACCGACCGCGCCGGACACGACCACCGCTACGCCATTGATGCCACCAAGCTAAGTACCGAACTCGCTTGGCAACCTTCGCTACAGTTTGAAGAAGGACTGGAAAAAACGGTTGATTGGTACTTGGCAAACGAAAAATGGTTGAGCTACGTAACTTCGGGCGAATACCAAAAATATTATGAGCTTCAATATGCCAATCGCTAGGATTGAGGGGTTGATTTTATTATAACCAATTGATTATCAGTTAGTTGTAAATTATAATAGGATCTTCACCACTTTTCAGGAATTGCCTTTAGGAATTCCATTGAATTCTGAAAAGCTCTCGCTTTTCAGTGATTCTGAACATTACCAAGCAAAAT
>JALONJ010000572.1 GCA_025455045.1 Microscillaceae bacterium
CCAAAAATTCTAGGGTTTCGCTAAGGGCAATTTAATGAAAAAATACAGTTAAAATGCTGATTATCAATTACTTATATATTTTGTTATTTTTATAAATATCAAAGTTAAAATATAAAAGTTTTGTTCAATTATTTTACAGTGGGAATTGCTGCTTTTGTAAATAAATAACGCTTAAATATTTGATTACCAATAAGTTAAATATCATTTAATAACAACAATTTAAAACTTTAATTTTTTGTACTTTTTTAATATACTTTAAAATATTCACATAAATCTAGTGAAATTTCACGACCAAAATAGCCAAAAATATACAGTCAAATGAAATCTTATAACTATTTGATTATCAATGAATTACAATTTTTAAATCCCTTAGCTTAACGGCATTGGCCTAAAAGCTGTGTTACATTCTTATTTGTCAAAAGTCAAAGATTATCAGATATTGATATGATTTTAGATCATTATTTAACAAAATTAAAGCAAGTTAAAATTCAATCTTCGGTATCAGGTTCAATGAGTTTGGAAATCCGCACCGCCAGCGAAAAGAAGGAGTGAACTTCGTCGAGTTTGCGGTATTCGGCTTTGAGGGGGTGGCGCGAGGTGAGGGCGACTTGAATCAGACCGATGCCGGCACCTCGGCTACGTTCTTTGCGGTCGTTGCTACGTTGTTGGCGTTTGTATTCGCGGAGTTCGTCTCGGTTCATAGAGTTGATAATTTCGCAACTTTCTACCAATTCGTCCAAATAACGATTTTCGACTAAGTTGCCACACGAAAACACATAATTATCCTCGCTTTGGGTAAGCAAAATAGTGCCTACACTATCTTGCCGACTGCTCATCATTATTTTTTCGGAAGAATAATACAAGATATTTTGCGCCAATTCCATATAAATTGCAAATATCTTGCGACTAACCTGCACATTTTCTGAAAATTTGGCGCGGATATCCTTGCTGATTTCGCGCAAAATAACATCGGAAACCGGACCTCGATAGCAAATCAACACATTAGGATTTTTGGTAAGGCTATAATACTCAAATAAGCTAAATTCTTCTTCCATATTGCAACTCCCTGATTTTCAAAGGTTTATCTAAATCAAAAGCTCAACTTTGGACAAATTAACAATTATATTTTGAATTTAAAAATTTTTCTCGCGCTTGCTTACATATTTCACGGTTGGTTTGGGCGAATGTGATTTTTGAATTGTGAGAATCTTAGAAACGATTACAAAATAAGGTACATATTTAGATTTAGACAATACTTCGGGTGTTTTTTGTAAGTAATTGACTGTGTCTGCCTCTGGCTGATAATCCTCCAAAGGCGGACACGATCAAAAGATTATGCTAATTCAGCAATTCCCACTGTAGAAATTTTAAACGAATATTTAATTTTTTAGAATTTTTATAAATTGAGTTTTACATAAAGCATTGATAATGAGGTCTTTATTAGAAAAGCTTGTTACCTTCCTTTCTTTTTTCTTGATAAAAAAGAAACAACGAAATCAAGCCTACGCCGAAATTGCACCTGAATTTTGCCCGCCAAACCGAAAATTCATTTAGCCGCTCGCTTTGCTCGCTTCATAATGAATTTTTACGGTTTAGCGGGCAAAATTCTAGGTATTTCGCTAAGGGCAATTTAATGAAAATACAGTTAATATCTTGATTATCAATGACTTATGAATAAGTGATTTTTTTAGCAAACACAATTAAAATCTTAATATTTGTTTAATTATTCTATAGTGGGAATTGCTGATGCTAATTCAAGTATTTTATGTAACTAGCTGATTATCAGATTTTTAGTAAATGACTCAAAACTAAATCCCCGCCTCTGGCGGGGCAGGGGGCTTATAAACTGTCCGAACTATTGATTATTAATTCCTAATTCCTATGGTTTTGTAGTACCAATCGGCTCATTGCGTTCAAAATCATACAAAGTAAGTTGGCGAATTTCGAAATAAGCCCGCCAAAATTCGCTCAAGGCAGTTATATAAGTTTGCTTGGCTTGGTCTTTTTCTTGCAAAGCAATCACCAAATCGGTAATCGATATTTTGCCAATCAAATACCTTTGTTGGGAAATATCATAGCGTTTTTGGGCTATTTCATCCGCTTTAATGCCCACATTAAGTCGCTCACGCAAGATTTTAAACAGCCTTACTTTGGTAAATATTTCTTGTTCAAAATTCAATTCGTCTTGAACGACCGTGGTTTTTACCACTTCTTCATTTGCCAGAGCGGTTTGGGTGCGCGCCTTTTGCCTGCCCCAATCCAAAATCGGAACGCGCAAATTTACATTAAATATTTGTTGGTCTTGCAAACCTTGATAAGCTCCTCCCAAACTGGGCGCACTTTGGTTGAAACCCAGCGCGCCGGTTACTTCTAGATTGACCCCTTGCCCCCCGCGCCGCGCCTGCGCCACATCTCGCTCGGCTTCCAAAACCCGCCGCTTAAACTCAATAAAGGCTTGTCGGTTGCTTCGGGCTTGACTAATCGCCATATTTTCATCAATTTCAAAATCAGGGATTGTTTCTGGTTCAAACAAACTAAAGTTTTGGGCGAGATTGGAAGGACCCACATAATTGCGTAAAGCTAAAGAATTGTTTTCAAAATCTAGGCGAGCTTGCGTTACTTGTTGGGCAGAATTCATTGAGTTTAATTCGAGTTGAAGCAGTTCATTTTCAGCAATTTTGCCCATTTCGTAGCGTCCTTTGGCAATGGTAAAAATGGTATCATTATTTGCCTTATTTCGCAGGGCTACCTCATACAAAATTTGGGAACTGAGGGCATTGAAAAATAAATTGCTGGCTTGGATAGAAATAACTTCTAAATCTTCATTATATCTTTTAATGGATTCTTCGTAGCGCAAGGGCTGAATTTTTTTGTTCCATTGCAAATCATTGAATTGAAACAAAGGCTGATTGAGCGTAATAAAAAAGGGCGTAGAAAGGTAGGATGTATTGGATTGATCGCCCAAAATATCAATTCTTTCCAAAGCAGTACTCACCGAAACCGAGCCGCCGGTAGCAGTAATTTGCTGAATAAGCCCCAATTGTAAACGATTAGACATAAAACTCCGGCTCACAAAAGCTTGCCTTCCATCGGGTAAAGCAATGCCTTGGATAGCTCGGTTGAAATTGGGCAAATTGCCTTGCAACACCAATTGCGGTCCGTAATCAGCTTTGAAAGTGCGGTATTGCCAGAAGCGATTTTTTTTGATATTTGCTACGCGCAAATAATTGGGAGATTTGGATTTGGCAAGTTCTATGATTTGTTCTAAACTAAGTTTTTCTTGTCCAACTATTTGTCCAATCGAAAAAAACGCTAAAAGGCTGATAATTAATGTTTTAAGTTTCATTTGAGTATTTGCTAAGTTTTGGTTTATGGTTCAGAATTTCTAGTTTCTAGTTTCTAGTTTCTAGTTTCTAGTTTCTAGTTTCTAGTTTCTAGTTCCTTGTTTCTAGTTTCTAGTTTCTAGTTTCTAGTTTCTAGTTTCTAAAACTAAGTTAACGTGAATATTTTTATAACTAATTGATAATCAAATAATTATAATGTAAAAAATACATTTTTTCGGTAAATTATAAATTATGTTTAAAATAAAATTG
>JALONJ010000130.1 GCA_025455045.1 Microscillaceae bacterium
CTCTCAGGGGAAAGTAATATCATTTAATTGTAATCCGTTGATAATCAGTAAGTTAATATAGCGATTTGCCTCACCACTTAATTTTATACAGAAGGAATTAGTTTATATTATATTTTACACAATTAATTCATTATCAGCAAATTAGCACATTTACTTATAAAATTCAAGATTTATATTCAAAATTCAGATTCACCCCCCCCTTCGGGGGTCGGAGGGTGAGGATTCTGATTATCATTTTCCAAATACATTCATTGATAATTCAAAAACTTTATGTAATTTCAAATTTCATTGAAAGCCTGCAAAAATAAACGCTTTCTTTGGCTTTGGCAAAGATTAATTTTTTGGGTGAAATATTTTGCCCTAAAGCCAAAAAACATTCCCTTGATTGATTTGAACTTTAAATTATATAACTAACTGATTATTAATCACTTACGTATTTTTTAAATGAAATTTCTGTTGAAAGTCTTTTTTTTAGCCCTTGCTTTCATTCTAATCCATTTATGGGCTGGGGCGCAGGGTTGTTCGGATGCCGGTTTTTGCACGATGGGGGCAATGAAACCCGACCAAAAATTCATTAAATCGATGGATGTGAAATTGCGTTCTATTGAGTTGAGTCATTATATCGGGCGCACCAAGTTTGATGATTATGTAATGGCAACTACTTTGGATTTTAATATCGGCATTGGCAAAAAAAACACTTTTCAATTCAAAGTGCCTTATATGGTCATACTTTCTACTTTGGGCAATATGAATGGCTTAGGCGATTTTTCGTTGAGCTTCAGTCGCAATTTGTTGCTAACCGAAAAGTATCAAATCAATGCCACCATTGGCACTAAAATTCCGAGCAATCGCGCCAATCAACTCACCCGCGAAGGGCGCACTATTTCAATGTACCAGCAACCCAGTTTGGGTACTTTTGATTTTATTGCCGGGGCATCGTTTATTTCTCGCAATTGGCTCATTGCAGTAGGCTATCAACAGCCTTTGACCGACAATGGCAATCAATTTAATCCGATTTTGCAAGCCGATAATCCTCGCCTAGAACCGGGCAATCCCAAAAAAGCCTATCCCAATGGCACCAACCTCCGCCGCCGTGCCGATGTAATGCTTAGAGTAGAGCGAAACTTTCGCTTTTCAAATCTCAATTTTCACATAGGTTTGCTCAATATTCACCGCTTCCGCGAAGATGAAGTTACCGCCACCAATGGCAATCGGGTAGCAATACCCAATAGCAATGGTTCGGCTTTGAGCTTTATTGTAGGCACAACCTACCATTTCAATACACAATCGGCAATTAAATTGATTTTTGGCGACCGATGGCTGCAGCGCGAGCGCAATCCTGATGGCTTATCGCGCGAGCAGGTTTATACGGTGGGTTATCAATTGAGTTTTTAAGATTTCTTAGTCAATAGGTTCAGATAGTAATAAATAGTGAATAGCGTAGAGTGAATAATTTTTAATCATTTGAAAAACCCGCCAAAGGCGAGACACAGCAATAGGTTATCAAAAAATATCGTACGCATTATTTTTTTGTTTTTGCATAGTGTCTAAGCCCCCTGCCCCGCCAGGGGTGGAGGTTCAGTCCCAAGAATTTAATAAACCCCTGTAATCAGTCATTCTACGCCAAAATATTCACGTTAGCTTAGACTAAAATTTATTTCAATTTTTTAGGCAAATTATTGTTTTGATTTAACTTTCGCGGTCAAAATTCGTAATTTTTTAGTAAGCAGTTGTGCAGTCATGATTGCTTGTTTCTCGTAATCAATTGATAATCAATTTGTTATAGAAAATCGCGTTTAATCAATTCAAATTATCAATTTGCCTTTAATTAAATAATCCAAAATGGGAAAAGAAAATTCCGAACAATCTACTGCCAAAATTCAAGCCTTTCAAGCCATTGCTGTGGCTTTGATTGGGGCTTTGGCTACCATCGCGGGGGCTTATATTGCCTCATCTGGCAGCAGTTCCGGCAAAAAAGAAGATACGAAACCCCAAACTGAAACCAGCCCCCCAAAAAATCAAGATACCTCTCCCCCACCCCAAACCACTAATTTGCCCAAGCAAAGCATTGGAAGTCAAAATACTGATAATCAGATAGTTAGTAAAATAAATACCGAAGTTGAATCTTTGCAAAATGATTTGAAAGATTTTTTGAAACTTGTCCGCGAACAAAAAAACGATTTCAAGCAAAAATTGACGCAAGCCTCTGCCGAACAAAAATATAAAATCAAAGACCAAATTTTGCGTTTAGAAGAAATAGAAGAAAAAATAGCCATCGACATCAATACTTTACAAAATTGGCTCAATAAAACCAAACTCTCCAGCCAAGAAAAAACCGAAATGACCGAAATCGGGCAAAACTTACAAACTTTGCAAGAAGAATTGAATGAGTTGTGAAATATCGTAAATTTATAATACTCAGTTTAGAAAGATAGGTGATAATGATAAATCCATTGTATCAAAAAACAGGCTCAACAATTCATTATAAATTAGTTTATAATCAATTGAAAATCAGCATTTTAGCAATTTTAATAACTTGCTCTTGGGCAATTGCCCAAACCAACCATGCCTTGGAAAAAGCCAAAATTGAAATCAAAAAACTGCAAGAACGCCTCCAAAATGCGAATGAAGAAGTAGCATTTTATCAAAAAAAACTAGACAGTTTGCAAGACAAAGTCAAAGAACTTGAAGCCGTCAATGCCGAATTGGAAGCCGAAAATCTATCGCAAAAAGAAGTAATAGACTCGCTCACGCTACTCAATCAAAAACAACGCGAAGCCAATGCCATTTTGCAAAAAGAATTGCAAGAAAAAAATCATTTGATTCGCAAATTACAAAAAACCTTAGAACCGATTATCGAGAATCATACTCGAGACAACTCTTATCTGCGTGCCGACTCTCTGACTTTGCTAATCAAGGCTTGTTATCTGCTGGTACCGGACAAAACTCCACCGCAACGCCTGCCCGTCAAGGTTGAATGTTGGGATTTGCAAAACCGGCAATTGCTTTTTAATCAAGAATTTAAAATCAAAATTGACCAAATTCCGGCAGAGTTAGACGCTATTACTTCGGGTCAGCAAAGTGAAGGCGGCGATTTAAGCGAAGAAAGTTATTGTTTTTATTACAATGGCACCCAAAAACTCCCCCACAGCCTTCGCAAAGGCAGGTATGAATACCGACTGTATATCAATCAGTTATTTATCAAAAAAGATAATTTTGATTTGTAGTTTTCAGCCCCCCAACTAAATCTATAACTCTTTGATTATAAATGTTTTACAAATAAAATCCAAGTTTATGACAATTTATGATTAGGGTGCAATGACTTTTATCAACGGAATCTCCCAAATTATTTATTTATTTGCTTTTTTATTGAAAATTGAACTCAAATAAAGCCCAATAAATATGAACTTCTTTGCCGAATTTAGCCCTACCAATCAAGCCGAATGGACTGCCGAAGCCCTCAAAATCATCAAACAAGCCGGTTTGGATATTTTACAAACACCCACCTATGAAGGTATCACCCTCCGCCCCTTTTATACCGCCGAAGACTCTGCCCCTAGTCATTTACAAGCCGCCGACTTTGGTAGCCGAGGCAATTGGCTCAATCAAGAATTTATACAAAGTGTTGATAATCAAGAGATTATATCCTTAGTCAAAGAAGCCCTCGCCAAAGGTGCTGAAGCTTTGTGTATTGACACGAGCAATTTGCAAAGCCCTGATTATGAGGCAATTGTGCAAGAAATACCCGCCCACATTCCGATTAAAATCAAAGTAGCTCAAGCCGACAAAAACCTCTACCAAAGGTTAGCCAAAACCCAAAAATCAATCTCGCTGGATTTTGACTTTTTGGGGCATTATACCACCTCGGGTACGCTCCAAGAAGCCGATTGGCAACACCTAGCCGATATAGTACAACTTGCTAGTAATCAATCAATTAGCCTAAATATTCAAATTCACTCCGAGCAATTTGTAGATGCCGGGTCCAATGTTATCCAAGAACTTGGTTGTGCTTGGGCAATGGCGGGTGAATATATCCACCAATTAACTGAACGCGGAGTGAGCGTAGTACAAGCATTTGCGCAAATCGAGTTTTGCGCGGCAATTGGCAGCAATTATTTTATGGAAATTGCCAAATTTAGAGCTTGGCGCACCTTAGGTAGCATTATGCAAGCTTGTTATAAAATTGATCGAAGACCCATTCGCTTGCACGCGCGTCCGGCGCAGTGGAACAAAACCCAAACCGACATATACAACAATATGCTTCGAGCCACCACCGAAGCTATGTCGGCGGTAATTGGTGGTGTAGATGCCCTCAGTGTATTGCCTTACAATACCGGATTGGCGCAAAATGATGATTTTGCTCGTAGAATAGCACGTAACATAAGTACAATATTAAAAGAAGAAAGTCATTTGAACAAAGTAACCGATGCGGCGGCTGGTGCCTATTATATTGAGCAAATCACCAAACAATTAGTGGAAGGGGCTTGGCAGTGGCTACACAGAATTGAACAGCGAGGTGGATTTTTGGCGGCTTTTGGCGAAGGTTTCATTCAGGACGAAATTGAAAAAATTGCCCAACAAAAACGCGAAAATTTTGCCAACAAACAAGATGTACTGGTAGGTACAAATAAATACGAAAACAAAAACGAAAAAATCGCTGCGCTTCCCACCTCGCCTGCTCCGACTACGGCGGTTAAAGTCCTCAAAATCAGCCGCTTAAGTGAAGAAGTAGAAAAATTGAAGGCTGAAAGTCAGGCTTAAGTCCTAGCTCAATCACATTTTGAACGTTTATGTTGAATTGTAAGAGATTCTTTAAGTACTTGATAATCAGTGAGTTATGGATAATTAGTAACTAAATTGTAACTTAGTGATTATCAGGCACTTATAAAAAATGGAAGAATTGCCTTTAAGAATTAAGAATATTTTTAATCAAAGCTATTTTTTTCAAATCATCAATCATTTGGTCTTGCAAATGGGCTACTTGGCTCTGCAATTCTCGAATTTTGTCAAATATTTTCTCAAAATCATCTTCGGTTAAGGAAATAAAATTACCATCTTCGTTGCGTTCCAGCGCGTAACGAATGCCTAATGACTCGATTTCAAATTCTTGTTTGTTCATTGTACGCATTAATTTGGGCTTGCAAATATAAGGCAATGTTGCGATTATTCAAGCAAACTCAACAATTTTGGCAAGGAAATTAGTTTGAATTATACTATTTTGAATATGAAATAAATAGCTGATTATCAATCACTTACTTCATTCAATAGTACAATCAAAATCTTACTTTGATTTGGTTTTGGAGGCATCGACCAAGAATGTAAATATTATTTTGTCTTGGTCGCTAGAAGTGCAAGTCATTTTGTTTTTGGCAAGCGATTTTATGATTAATTTAGCCCCTTTTACACTAATTGCTTTTTCTTTGGGTAAGTATGCCCATTGTTCAATTTCAATCTTTCTCCCATCACTTTGGTTGGTTTCATACGTTCCATCGGCTTTAAAATGAATATAAATTACCGGTTGTGCGGCTAATTCGGCTCTGTTTTCGGCAATGACCGATTCCGAAACCCCACTTTTGATTAATTCTTGCAAATAGGCTTCATTGTCCATTACCCAACGTTGCGCAATGGTTTTGAGCGTATCTACTTGCGCCCAAACCGAATGAAATGACAAAAGACAAATGACCAATAAATATGCTGCTTTCATTTGAAATAGTAATTAACGTGAATATTTTGAAATATATCAAAAAAGTACAAAAAACTAAAGTTTTTAAAAAAAATCCAAAATCCCCCACTCGTCATTCTGCGTGAAACTTTGTTGAATTGTTATTTTTAAAAATCAATAGTTCGGACAGTTTCTAGTTTCTAGTTCTGAGTTATTTGCTAAGTATCTGATAATCAGCTAGTTATACAAAATACTTGAAATAACATAACTTGTTGATTATCAATTACTTATAAAAACTGTCCGAAGTATTGAAAAATATTTCTGCAATTAATTGATAATCTTTGACTTTTGACAAATAAGGAACGAGAAAAAAATAATGCGTACAATATTTTTTGATAACATATTGACGTGTCCGCCTCTGGTGGGCGTGTTCCGCCAAAGGTGGATTTTCAAGTAATTATAAAACTATTCATTTTACATTATTCATTATTCATTCCTAAACTGCTTCAAAACCGCAAAATAAAATGTTGTTTTGCCGGATTTTCTTGAAAAAATACCAAGCCCATTTGAAACAAATCTATGGTAAGCGACACCTTGGGGTGGGCTTTGATGGTTTCCCAAGCCTTTTCCATTTCTGCCGACCAATGGATGTCATCAAAAATAAATATTGAGTTCGAGTGTGCCTTGCTCATACACCACTCAAAATAGCGGATTGTTGGAGCAAAACGATGATTGGCATCAAAAAAAACCAAATCTAAGCAGTCAATTGTAGGCAAAAACTTGGGCAATTCCTCGTCGATATTGCCGATAAGTGCTTGAATATTAGATACTTGTAATTTTTTAAAATTTTGTTGGGCAATTTGGGCAGTTTGTGTACACCCCTCCAAGGTGTAAACTTGGGCGGAAGGTTTTGCCTTAGCCAAATACAAAGTCGAAGTTCCCAAAGAAGTGCCTAGCTCAAGGATTTGATTGGGTTGAAAATGAGCGACCAATTTAAACAGCAATTGCCCCTGCTTGGCTCGAGCATTGGAATAACGAGCAATTTCGCTGATGTTGCGGCGGTTGGATTGATGCACCCGCGAACCCGCGCCCAAGTCTTGCACCTCAATGCTTTGAGTACTTTGCCAAAGTTCGCGCCTTAAGGCTTCTACCTCAGCAAAAGCATAATATCGCTTAAAAGGTTTGATAACTTGGGTATAAAGTTGATAAACAAAGGGCGAATGAATGGCGTATTCATTTTGCGCTTTGAACCAATATGTGAGGTAAGCAAAAAACAAAATCAATCAAAGTTTAATAGAATATTGAGGAATGAAACTTGTATTTAAAAGTAAAATAAATTTTATAAACACCTGATAATCAAGCACTTACAAAAAAATATCATTGTGATTTTTTACTCATCGAGAACTAGCGCGGATCTTGTAGCAAATCCATAAAATCCATTGCGGTATATTCCATATTGTGAATTACTTTTTGAATACGAGTAATCAAATAATTATAGGCAATGGTCATCAAAATACCAATAATCAGACCTGCGACAGTCGTAATCAAAGCCGTATAAATTCCGCCGGAAAGCACTTGCGGGTCCACTGCTCCTTTGAGGCGGGCTATGGTCATAAAAGCCTCAATCATTCCGATAACCGTACCCAAAAAACCCACCATAGGCGCGGCTCCCGAAATAGTAGCCAACATTGCCAAGTTTTTTTCGAGTCGGTATAGTTCAATTTTGCCTACATATTCTATGGAGGTTTCAATGTTTTTGAGTGGACTGCCGATTCTGCTCAAGCCTTTTTCAATCATTCGGGCAATGGGCGAGTTTAATTTGGCGCACATAACCTTAGCCCCTTGCACATCGCCTTTGAGCACCATATTTTTTACTTGTTCCATAAAAGGCTGGGGGTCTTTGGTAGCTTTTTGAATGACAAAAATTCGCTCGATAAAGATGTATAATCCCCAAATAAACAATACATACAAAGGAATCATTGTTACCCCGCCCTTGTTTGCCAACTCGAGCAATGAGATGGATTCGCCGGTATCAAGTGCCGGAGTGGTTTTGGTTTGTAGAATGATAAAATTCAAAATTGCTATCATTTGGAAGAATTTATTTTTATAAGTATGTTAATTTTTATTTTTACAATCCATTGATTATGTTTTGCCTTTGGCGAAGTCTTCTTTTTTAGATTCAAAATTTCAATTTATAACTTTATTGAATAGGAACAAGAAAAAAATAATGCGTACAATATTTTTTAGTAACGTATTGATTTTCAGGCAATTACAAAATTATTCATTTTACATTATTCACTATTCACTCCATAGGCATCTATGCTTAAAATTATCTAATTAGTTTGCCGTGAATATTTTAGGAATACTAATACACATAAATCCAATAGCTCAAGCGATTGCGTGTGCCAAACGAATTGCCCTGATTCATTGCCGCTTGTTCGCTGGCGTGGTCGCCCAGCGATACCCTATACAGTTTATTATCGGCTCCGGGAGGAATTATTTTGGCAGTGTTTACCCCCCGATTAATCAAATTGTTATAAAAAGAATACGCATTGTCCACCTTACCAAAACTCCCCACGACCACAAAATACCGCGAAGCTCTGGCACTGACTATTACTTTGCCCGAGTTAGCAGGGGCTTGCGGATTGTAAGCAAAACCCTTGACAAAACTATCATCGGTTGGGAAGTTAATTTTTGGGCTAATGATTTCAGGTTTTTCTTTAATCGTCTGATTATTAGGCTTTTGGGTTTCGGTTTTGGTATCTTCTTGCGGTTTTTCTGCTTTTGAATTGTTCTCAACCTTTTCTTCTTTTTCGATTTCCGGCTCTTGGGTTTCGGTTTTTTTGTCCGCTACTTCCACCGAACTAAACAATTCAAAAGGATTGGTGTCGGTCATCAAAAAATAAACAAATAAGCTCGAGATTGCCAAAATAGCTACCAAAAGAATGGTAATGGCTCGCTTGGCAGAATTGTCCACGACTTCTTCCTCTTCCAGAATCTCCTCATCTTTTGCCAACAAATTATCAATATTTACCTGCCCCATTTGGCTGCCCATTGGTTCATCAAGGTCATCATTGTCTAAGCCCACTACCGATTCTTCGGCTTCGTATTTGCTGGTGGGCTTGGTAAAAATTGTTCCCAAACCAAAGCTATCGCCCAAATAATTGGTATCTTCTTCGCTGCGAAAACCAATACTCCCATCGGGTTGGAGTACCAACATCCCAAAGCCCTTAAGTTTTATTTTTTTGCTGGTTTGTAAATTCGCTTTGATATTTTCGACAAAATCTCGAATGGCTTGTTGGGCTTCTTGGGGGCTAATGCCGGTTTCTTGGGCAATATAGCTTGCCAACACCCCATCATCGGCTTGTTGAGTGGGGTTGAAAGTAATGATTTTGTTAGGCGGCGTAAGTTTGTGCATTCCGGGCTGAATAGTAGCTCCCACATAACTTGCCTCAAACTGCCCCAATCCGGGTACGGTAAGGCGGTCGTTTTCCAAAAACCATTCGTATAAATATTCCTTGATATTATCTGCCGAAACCATAAGTCAATCCAATTAAAAAGTTAATGCTTTGAGTAGGATAGTATAAAAAACGTTGATATTGAGTTCCCAAAATATTATTAACTGCCAAAAATGCCGAAAAATTGTCTAAAACCAAATAATCAGCCTTCAAACTCAAATCGGCAATGGTTTGCAGATTGGTTTGGCGATTGCTGATAAAGTTGTACGCCCGCAAACCCGCCAAAATTTGCAAATCGAGGTTCAATTTCAATTTTTCAATCGGTTGGGTGGTAGCCAGCAAGTTGCTGGTAAAATTGGGGCGATGCCAAGGCTCGGCAATGGTTTTGAGGTTGTAGCCGTAGTAATAGGCTTGCCAGCGCACTTGCCACAATGGATTGGGGCTGTAAGCCAATTCGCCCCCCAAGCGAACAATTTGAGAAGTTTCAAAATCGTACAACAATTGGAATTTGGCACTGTCTTGCCCACTATTAATAAAAAATGGCAAATATTTGTAATTGCTCACCGAAACATTGGCATCATAAGTCAAACTTTGATTCAACTTGCCTTTCAGTCCGCCTTTTAGCTCTAGAGTTTGATTGGTATGAAAAAGAAACAAATTCTGATTGTTTAAAAAAGGGTTTTGTCGGCTAAAATCGTGCAAAGAAGTGCGTTGCAATTCGCCCGAAACACCGCCATATATTTGTAAGGCTTGCGCCAATTGGTACTCAGCCTTCAAAACAGGATATACTTTAAAATTTTTATCAACAACCAAAACATCGTTGTCATAAGCCAAGTTTACTCCTCCCTCAACCCAAAATTTTTCCCAAGTATAACGCACGCTGGGCTTCAATTGCACAAAATTGCGATTGATTTTGCTGTTGGTTTGCCCAAATTGCATCACAAATGCTTGCGCATCTAATTTGAATTGTAATTCTTCCGAAAAATCATACTCGATTTTGCCCAACAATCCGGCTATATTTTCGCTCAAATCTCGATTATTGCCCAACAAATTGAAATTTAAACCCAGTGAATGGCGAAAGGCTTTTTTTACATCGGTTGTAGCGTGGTTGAGATTGACCTCAAAACGATTGAAAACTTGCCGAAAGTCGGCTTTGTCCAGCGTAGCCAAAGTTGCCAAATCATAGCCATAGAAACGGCGCATATCGCGGCGATAGCTAATCTCGGCACTCAAAACTGAATTATCGAGAAAGTATTTGGCGTGGGCTTTGACGGAATTTTCGCTAAAACCCGAAAAACCTTGGGCTACCGGTCCGTTTTGGGCAGCTAAATGGCGAAAATTAAATCCGTAATTCAATTTTTCAGAAAAACGATGCTGGAAATCGCCCTCCAAGTAAGTAGTGCCATAATTACCCCCTCCGGCGCGCACATAAGCGCGTAGGGGCAGGTCGTCTTCGGTAGCTTCGGTGTCGTTCAAATCGGCATCGGCTTTGGGGGCATTGAGGCTGATTTTGAGGGGAATTGGCGCAAATTTAGCTTCGTTGTATTGATAATTGAGGGTCTCGATGTCTTTACTGGGTTTGATAGGGGCGATTTTTTCAAAGCTTTTGTTGGCGGGTTTGATTTTGATTTCGCGCTCTTTTTCGACCACGATTTCTTTGTCGTCCACCTGTGCTTCGGCTTGCCCCGAGCAAAAAGCCCAAGCCAGCCCAATAAGCAAAATTTTGAGTAAAAAAGGCTGATTTTGCATACCTGTCATTCAGTTAAATCAATGCAATAATAATGATAACTAATTGATTTACAAAGCAATATACAATTTGTTGGTAATTTTTCAGCAATTCTCTGCTTTCAATAATTTGGACAATTTCTAGTTTCGGGTTTCGGGTTATTTATTAAGTACCTGATAATCAGATGGTTGTATAAGCATTTAGTTTTTCACCGCTTTTGAGTAAAATTGTAACCCTAGCTGTCTCAAGTCTTTCGAAGGGAGACTGGACACGATGACTGAAACAGAAGGTCTCTGACCTCCTAACCTCCTCAAGTGGTTTGCAGGTGTGGGTGGCTTTAGCTTGGCGATAGGCTAAGAATACAAGTAGCTGATAATCAGATAGTTACGTAAAATTAAACTCGAAATGATTTTTGGGTTTATTTTTTTGTTTAAATTGGAGAGAAAATAGTAATTGAACTTTTGTCTATTGAAGGTCTGCTCAGCAAAGCCGGAAAAGTCAGAGACTTTTCATTTATTTATCGTGCGCACCAACAACGGAGGAAGAGCAAATAAAGCCCGTCTAGAGTGATAAACCCTAGACCGGCTTAGGTTTATTTGCCAAAGTTGTATTTTAGCCCAAAATTTAAGCCTATGCTACTGAAGTCAAGCTTAAATTCAGCTTCTCCTTTTTGCAGAGCTGAGGGGGCATCTCTCCCATTGATTTTATACTTTTGGACCTCAAATTTGGTCATTTGATACCTAGTATTGATGATTTGCAACTCCCCAAAGATTTCCAAATTTGTCTTAAAAGTATAACTCAAGCCTCCTGCACCTTGAAAGCCAATTTTAGGTCTTCCATAATGTCTTGTTTCACTTTCTCGGCTATTGCCATTGAAATCGGGTTCAGACCGTTCATAACTGAGCATATTTACCCACAAAATATTCAAACCCATTCGTAAATACGGTTTTAAGTTTTTGATGGGTATCGTATATACGAATTGCGGGCTTGCTTGAATGATATGATGTCGAGTGCGATTTAAACCCATAATTCCGCCTCCTATACTATAAACATACACCTGATTGAGCGTACCATAATCAGTTAAATTTACCTCAAACTGCGAACGAGTCAAAAACTGCGTATTTATATCGAGTTCAAACCCAAAGTTTGGGCTTAATTGATAGCCCAAACCCAAACCAAGATTCAATCCCTGCCCGAAGCGGTACTTTTCAGTAATTCTATAGATTTGATTGTTGCTCCGAATTTCGTATCTTGCTTTGAAAGGATTGGTACTAAGGCTGTATCCTGTAAAACCTTTGACATAAAATTGCCCCTGCACTTGATTTGAAATGCTTATCAAACCAATGATTATCAATAAATTAGCTAAATATTTTTTCATAATTGTAGTTTTTAAAATTGAAATTGTAAGCCGACTCCAGCAAATATACTGTTCCACTTCAACGAATCTTTGAGTCTTTGGGTAGGATCAGCCGATATACTTTGCTCAATTTTATTTTTATAAACTATTTCAGAAAAAGGAATAACCGTTGTAAAATCGCTCGTTATTTTCCCTTTGTTGGGAGAATATGATACTCCTTGAATCCCAAACTCGACAGACAAACTAACTTTTTGACTCATCTGATACAATCCTTCTAAGCCTAAATAATAACCAAGATTGAGGTTTCTACGCATATCTATAGTTTTGGGACTCATTATAAGCTCTCGAATATACGTTTTTTGTAAATCGGCAAATGCCAAAATCAGCCCAGCTTTGGCATTTAGAGAAAATTTGTTAAAAGCTTGTCTGAGTACCACTGTTGGCGTAACGTTGAAGGAATTAAACCTCCACTCACTTACTGAATTACCTTGCGGGCTTACTATTAGATTGCCTCTTAATGATTTATTTCTTTGCCAATATTCAAGTGATACCTCCAAAGCTATTTGTTTATTCAAGTTATAACCACCGGCAATGCTATAGCTAAAACCTTGGCTCAAAGAAAAATCAGTAGTCAGATAACTGTTAGTCATATCAATCTCCGTAAAACCGTTAGCAGTAGGAATAAATATACTGGCAGGTATGAATACCGGCGAAACATTCATCGCAGTTAAGGGTAAATGATAGCGAATATTAGTTTTCGCCTGAGTCTATGACAAAACTTTTTTGAGAATTAAAAAAAAGCCATAATATTGGATAAATCACAACAAATACCCAATAAATATGGCAAATTTTGATGTTAA
>JALONJ010000131.1 GCA_025455045.1 Microscillaceae bacterium
TCCACGCAGGATGACGACTTGGGGGATTTTGGATTGTTTTTTTAAAAATTTAATTTTTTGTACTTTTTTAATATATTTCAAAATATTCACGTTAAGTTATTGAGTCATTGGTCATTGATTTGGGTTATTGGTCATTGATTTGGGGCATTGGGTCAATAAGTCATTATATATCAGTACATTAGCAAACCCTCCCCCTTCGGAGAAGTTTGAGGGGGCTTTTCCCCCTCCGGGAGCTAGGGGGCTTTTATTCATACCTCAAGGAAGAAATGGGGTCTTGCTCCGAAGCCCGGCGTGCAGGCGCAATGCCAAATATCAAACCAACCGAAGCCGACACCACAAAAGATACAATCACCGAACTGGCGGAAATAATCGTTGGGATTCCGGCTACTTGACTGATACTGACTGCCAATACTACTCCCAAAATAATTCCCATAATGCCCCCCGAAACACTGATAAGCATTGCCTCAAGCATAAATTGCGACACTATATCGGTTTTTTTCGCGCCCAAAGCCAAGCGTAAACCTATTTCTTTAATTCTTTCCAATACCGAAGCCAACATAATATTCATAATCCCGATACCACCCACCAAAAGCGAGATTCCGGCAATCACGCCCAATACAATGTTAAAAATATCTTTGGTGCGTTGTTGTTGTTTGAGTAGCAATTCGGGCATCGATACTTCATAATCTACTACATTCAAATGCCGTCTTTGCAACATTCGGGCGATGATTTCGGCAGTACTAGCCAAGTATTCGGTTTCGACAACTTGTACCACCAAGCGGTCAAGTTGATGGTAGTTATTGGCTTTTTTTTCTTTTTTTTCGCTCATCTGATTGACAAATTGTTGTTGTTGGCTATTGGCTTTTTGAATACTGGCTTTGGTCAAGGTTGTTCGGTTTACATAGCGCACCAAGGCAGTTTTGACCGGGGTGTAAATATCCATATTGTAATCCCGTATTCCCAAGTTGGCTATGGAGGATTGGGTTATATTTTTGCTTTCCAATACTCCGATTACCTTTAGCCAATGATTGCCTACCTTGATAGATTTGCCCAGAGGGTTTTCTTTGCTAAAAAACTTAGTTTGTACACCTCGCCCAATGATACATACGGGAGCCGCCTGCGCCAATTGCAATTCATTGAACATCAGTCCTTTATCCACCTGATAGTTAATCAAATCAAAGTAGGCTGGCGTTACGCCCACCAATTTGCTGGAGCGTTGCAAGCCATCTTTGATTACTGTAGTTTCAAGCATCACTTCGGGGCTGACCTTCAGCACATTAGGTACTTTGGTTTGAATGCTCTCAACATCTAAAAGCGTAAGCCCGGGCGAAAATTTGGGCTTTTTTTCCTTGCCCGAGGCATCTTCTTTTTTCTCCTCTTTTTGCTCATTCAAAGGCGTAATCACAATATTATTGACCCCTACCAATTTGATTTGCTCCAAGATTTCTTGTTGTGCGCCATTGCCGATTGCCAGCATAGCAATTACTGCCGAAACCCCAAAAATAATTCCTAGCGCGGTCAAACCGGCGCGTAGTTTGTTTGCCAAAATCGCTTCCCAAGCAATTGACAAATTGAGCAACATTCTACTTAACATAGCTTACAACTTTTTTTGGAGCGTCTTTTGGCAAAGTAATTAATTTGATTTTTTCGGGATTAGCCGGTTTTGAAAGCAAAACTGCCTCGTTTTCGGTGAGTCCGGCTAAAATAACTGCCTCATTATCATTGGTTTTACCAACTTTTACCTCTTGGCGCACTAATCCATTCCCCGACTTTTTGAAGACATAGATTACATTATTTTCGTTGTGCAAGCTTTCCAAAGGTACAAACAATACCTTGTCCAAAGTTTCGGCAATTATGTTGTTGCTGGTAGTCATTGCCGGAAGCAAGGTAGTGTCTTTTTGGTCAATTTGAATACTTACTTCAAATACTTTGCTATCTGAGTTGGGGCGTTGTTCGCCCACATTTGCCACACTGATTACTTTGCCGGTCAATTTCTTTTCGGGAAAAGCATCTAAACCCACACTTACTTGTTGATTGGTTTTGATTTTGCGAACATCTACCTCATTGACATACGTGCGCGAAACCATTACCGACATATCGGGCAAAGTAGCTACTACGGGGTCCCACGTACTGATTTGCGAACCTTCTCTCACTTTTCGCCCTTCCCAATCACGGGTATAAATCATCATTCCGCCTTCGGGAGCTGTGATTTCAAATTTTTCCAATATTTTTTGGATGTAATCTACTTTAGATTGAGCATTGGATAGGTTGGCGGCGGCTTCTTGCATTTTGGCAATCGCTTTGTCGCGTTGAACTTGATAGTTTTGGCTGGCTTGGGTATAGCCTCGTTTGGCTTTTTCCATCTCGATTTCAGCTTGGCGAATAGTAGCCGGTGGTTCGTATTTGGATTGTTGAAGAACTAATTTTTTTTCCTCTTGAGTAAATTTTAAATTCACCAATTCATCGCGGGCTTTGCGCAAGTCCAAAGCCGTATCGAGCTGAATTTGCGAGTATTGCGATTGGGCTTTGTCCAAATCGCCTTGGCGTTCTTTGAGTTTGGTTACCAATTCAGAGCCATCAAGCGAGGCAATAAAATCGCCTTTTTTGACTACTGTGCCTTCGGGAATGATGTTGACAACCTTGACCTGCCAAACGCCCACGCTGTTGATACCCTGCGGACCGCGAATGTCGAGCGAGTTTTTGGCAAACAGCTCGCCTGAGGAGGTAACGGCAACCACAAATTTGCCTTTTTTGACCTTAGTCCACACTTCTTTGGTGGAGTCGGTGTCGCTAAAAAACCAATAATAGGTGGCTACTAAAGCCACCAAAACTCCTAAGATTATAATAATTCGATTTCGCATAAGATTTGAAGACGGTTATATGAGTAAATAATGTTTAGTGATTAATTGTAATGCTTGGTGATTAATGTATAATGGTATGTTTATTAAAGATAAATATCTGATAATCAGTCGGTTGTGTAAAAAAAAGAAGATTACCGGCTAAGTTTTTACAAATAAGTAGTTTTCAGAATCAATTTGCAAATTTTATCGCCGGAGTTTTGGGTTAAAAATTTGTAAACAATTGTATATCAATGATTTACAAAAAATTTACACTTACCAAACACTCATTTTGACTACAGATAGTTTACAGACGATTTACTTTGCCTAAAATTACACAGAATTTTTTTTTATTTAGTTTTCTATTTTTTAAGAATTAAAAAAAAATCATAAATATCTGATTATCAATTAGTTATATTTTTGAATGTTAATTGTTTTACCGCTAAGTCTAAGATGTTTCAAACAAATAAAAAGTTTCTTAGGAACAAGAATAAAAATTGAATTTATTAATTAATTGATAATCAGTGTATTACATTAGCACATTAGCACATCAGCACATCTTATAATTAACTCATTACTTATTGTAAAATTTTTGTATATTTTTCTAAATAAAAAAAACTTACTGCACTCACCACAAAGTTCTATGAATCCGCAAGCTTGTCAGCTTTGAACCAGCTACTCAACTCGGTCGGAATAACCAAAAATACTGTTTTTCTATGAAGGAATGGAGAACCAAAAAAACCTATTTTAAAGGATTTTTGAACAAGTTGAAATAATCCTTCAAAATTATCCCACTCTTCGCAATCCAAGCAAGAAAATATTAATATTTCATAACTATCTGATAATCAATACTTTATGGATTAATTGTCTAAAATCAATTGCTTGATTTTTATAAAAAATCAAAAATCTTTGTCAAAGAAGGGGAATGGGTGTAAATTTGTTCAAGCAAAATTTGGCACAGTTTAGGCAAATAATTTCAAAAAGATAAATTCATTGAAATTTTTAATAGCTACATACATCTATTTTTTTAAGCAGTGGTTTGGGGCGGTTTTGGCGGTTTTTTTAATAATTTCCAATGCCCAAGCCAATGAAATTGAAAAACTTCTCAAAGAAGCCAACGAGTTTTTTCGTTTGCGCGAGTACTCCAATGCCATTCCGGTCTATCACAAAGTATTGGATTTGGACAGCAACCACTTGCAAGCCAACTACCAACTGGGTATTGCTTATCAAAAATCGACTACAGTTCGCAATTCCCTGATTTATTTACAAAAAGTTCAAAAAATAAATCCCGAATTTTCGGCTTTATTGGATTATTATTTGGCGGAAGCCTACAAATTTAACAATCAAATGCCGGAAGCAATTCGCGGATATGAAGTCTGTTTGCAAAAATTTAAACAAGACAATCCCAAACGCCTCCTAACCGTGGTAAATGACGATATTACAGTCAATGATTTTGTCCTGCTTCTCAACCAACGGCTCAAGGAATGTCGCTCCGGTATCAAATTTTTGACCGACCCCACCGTAGCCACCGTGCGCAATATGGGCGATAAAATCAATTCGGAATACAGCGACTACGCGCCGGTCATTTCGGGCGATGAAACGGTCTTGATATTTACTTCGCGCCGTCCGGGTTCGGGGCGCGGCAAAGACCGCGAAGACTTGGCTTATTATGAAGACATTTACATTGCCAACAAGAAAAAAGGCGAATGGGTAGAAGCCAAAAGCATCGGAAGGGGCATCAATTCTAAATTTCACGAAGCCTCTATAGCCTTGTCCAATGACGGCAAACAGCTTTTTGTGTATCAAGATGAAAACGGAGGCGATATTTATGTATCCGAACTAAGTGGCAAAAAAAACTGGTCAAGCCCCAAAAAACTCAGCAATCAAATCAATACCAAGTATCGTGAGCCTTCGGTCTCGATTACCGATGATGGCAAAACTTTGTATTTTTCGAGCGACCGCCCGGGCGGTTTTGGGGGGTTGGATATTTATAAAGTTGATAAAAACGAAAAAGGCGAATGGGGCGAGCCGGTCAATTTGGGCGAGCCGGTCAATACCGACCAAGATGAAGACTCACCTTTTATCCATTTTGACCGCAAAACCCTCTATTTCAGTTCCAATGGACACGAAACGATGGGCGGGTTTGATATTTTTTACAGTGAATTGATTGAAAATAAATGGACACTGCCCACCAATCTGGGCTACCCGATTAACACGGTTCACGATGACATTCACTTTGTATTGTCGGCAAACTATCGGCGGGGCTATTATGCTTCCGACCAAAAAGAAGGCTTGGGAGGCAAGGATATTTATATTGTGGATATGCCCGACTACAAAGATGTAGAAGCCATTGATTTTCAATTGTCTATCAAAACCGTCTCCGTAGGTTTTGCGCCACTTACCACCAAAGAACCCAAGCGGGCAGTGGTGATTTTGCGGGGAGTCGTGCGCGATGAATTGACCGATGAATTGTTGAGTGCCAAAATGTCGTTGATAGATATTGAGGACAATCAGCCGGTCGAGGAAATCAATGCCACTACCCCGCGCGGGGTGTATTATACCACAATGACTACGGGCAAAAAATACCTTTTGCACGTGCAAAAAGAAGGCTATATGTACCATACCGAGTATTTTGAGATTCCGGTTGGGGTTGTCAATCAAGAAAAAGTCTTGAATATCTATTTAAAAAGAATCAAAGTAAGCAAATCCTTAGATTTTAAAGCATTGTTTGACTACAACAGTGCCGCAATCAAATCCCAAACCTTAGCCGCTTTGGACAAGCTGTACGAGTTTTTGAAAATCAACAGCAATCTCAAGGGTGAAATCGCCGGACATACCGACAACATAGGCAGTGATAGCCGCAACAAAACCCTCTCCGAACAGCGCGCCAAAGCCGTTTATGATTATTTAGTCAAAAAAGGTATTGACAAAGACCGCCTGAGCTTTGCCGGATATGGCTACGGCGAGCCGATTGCCACCAACGAAACTCCCCACGGGCGCAGCCTCAATCGCCGTACTGAGTTCAAAGTCTTGGAAATAAGCTCGGCATTGACAGATAATAAGTGAGAATTGAGCATTGGGAAGCGAGGAGTGAGAATTGGGGAGCGAGGAGTGAGGGAGTAATATGCCTATTTTTATATGACAATACTTCGGACAAATTTTTGTAAGTAATTGATAATCAACAAGGTGTGTTAATTCAAGTACGTTATGTAAAGGCTGATTATCTGCCAGAGGCGAGGCGCAGTCAGATACTTAGCAAATAACTCGGAACTATAAACAATGCGAACTATTTATTGCTTTAAGGTTGGGCTTCCAACCAAGTCCGCGCTTCTTCAAGGGTATCAAAAAAACGATGCTCATAATTATTTTCAAGCGCAAATTTACTCACCATATCCTCATGCTCACGCAAAGCCAAACTCGAGTAAAACTCTTGAGTGCGCACCGTAGCTACATATTTTAGCCCCATCATAATAGCGGCGCGTATAAACTTGTTCATCAACCAATCATTAATACCATCAAAACTTCCCTCAATCGCGCGGGCATCAGTGATGCTTTTATAGACCGAAAATTGCCGCTTTGCCATCCATTGGGCAGTGTATTTATATAACTCGATGATTTGCTCATCGGGAATATACCCCTGAAAGGTGTAAAAACTCAGTTTTTGGTCGATAATATATTGAAATTCAAGAATTTCTGTGCCTATGTAATTATAGGCTTTAAACGCATACTGGTCAAGTTCCTGATATTGAATATCTAAAATTGCTGTCATTTTCAATTTATTAGTTGAATATAATTTTTATTAAGTGCTTGATAATCAGGTTTTTATAGTTTAAATAATTCACAATCTTACTGTAATTATTCATAATTTACAAAAAAATTGGATAATTTCTATATTTTTGAAATAAAATTAGGGGTTAATATGTGGAGATAACTATATTTTTTAATATAAGTCATTGATAATCAATTAGTTATATTTTTACTTAAAAACAAAAAATATTAACTGGGGTTCGTGATAAATTGGTTTTTTGAACAAATTTTAATTACATTTTCAAATTTACAACAATGATTTATGTTACCGGTATAGCTCTTGTCCAAGTCCACAAACGTGCCGAATGGTTGCAACTTATTCACGAAACCCTGCCTTTTTCGCGGGCTGAGGCAGGCTGTATAGCGTATTCAATGTACGAAGATGAGTTTGAGCCTAACCGTTTTTTGTTTTTTGAAATCTGGGAAAGTCGAGAGGTTTTGGCTTTACATTTTCAAATGCCACACGTTGCCCGATTTATGAGTGAAGGCGTGCCAATGCTCACCCAAAAGCCCGAAATAACGATTATTTATCCCGAAAAAATTGAGAAGATTTAATCAAACTTGATTGCCTAAATCAAGGTTTTTTTCTCAAAATTGCTTATAATTTGAATTGTTAGACAAAATCCTCGACTTATCCTTAGTCTTGCAAATAACTCCCAAAAGAAATAAAAAAAATAAGATTTTTTACCACAGATATCTACCTTTGCAGGGATTGTGTGCAGGTAGATTTTTAGCTGGTCATTGTCCTAGTTATTTATTTTAGGAATTAAATCAAGATGAAACCACCATCATATCTACCCTGACCGAATGACAAGCAACTTAATACTCAAAATCTTGTTGCTATTAGAACGCACATTATTTTTTTAAGGAAAAAATAACAACCTTAAAAAAACAAACTTATCAAAAAAAGAATTTGATGTATTGATTAAGGAACAAGAATAAAATAAAGTAAACAATTGAATTTATTAATTAATTGATAATCAATGGATTACATTAGCACATCAGCACATCTTATAATTAACGCATTACTAAATGGTTTGCTGGCTGCCAAGCGAAAAACGGGAAAATTGTAAACAATTAGCCAATAAAAATTTAATTGATAAAAATACTGTATGCAAGGTTGTATTTCAAATTTACGCATTTCTTTTGCCTCACCCTGCCCTCTCCGAAGGAGAGGGTAATAGGTGGTAAATTTGAAATGCACCCGTAGGCAAAACTCTGGCTACGGTATTTAAAAACGTATATCTCATTTTGGAAATAAAATTATATGAAACTAACATTTTGGGGAGCAACTCGGCAAGTAACCGGCAGTATGTTCTTATTAGAAACGGCTGACGATTACCGTATTTTGATTGACTGTGGCAACGATATGGAAAGACGCGATATTGATCCTAAGCAATATATGGGGCTTTTTCCGTTTGAGGCTTCGATGGTCAATGCAGTTTTGCTCACCCACGCGCACATCGACCACTCCGGCTTTTTGCCCAATTTGATACGCGAGGGGTTTGAAGGACAAATTTACTGCACCGCCGCCACTTACCAACTCACCAAAATTTTGTTGGAAGATGCCGCCGGTCTCAATATGCACAAAATCAAAAAAGCCCAACAAGAAAAGAAAAAAAAACAACAACCACCCAATCCCCAACTCAAAGAGTTGTATTTGCCCAAGCAAGTAGATGAAGTTTTGGAAAATTTTACACACATTGCTTTCAATCAACGAGTTAAGCTGGCGCGCGGGGTTTATTTTACGCTCATTCCGGCGGGGCATTTGCTGGGGGCGGCGCATATTGTCTTGGAAATAGAAGAAAACGGACAAACTAAAAAAATCGGTTTTTCGGGCGATTTGGGGCGATTTAACTATCCCTTGTTGATTGACCCGCAAAAAATGCCATCGGTTGATTATTTGATTTGTGAATCTACCTACGGCAATCGCTTGCACCAAACCCAAGCCTCGCCCGAAGAGGCTATTTTGGAAATTGTGCAGGCTACTTGTGTCGATATTCCCGGGCGATTGATTGTACCGGCGTTTAGCGTGGGGCGCACTCAAGCGATGCTTTACACCCTCAACAAATTGCGGGTACAAGGCAAACTGCCGCCGATTCGGATTTTTACGGATAGCCCTTTGGCACAGCGCAGTTCTTGGATTTATCAAAAATACTCAACTTGGCTCAATGCCGAAGCCCAACAATTTGTGGCAGAACACGGACAACTGTTTGATTTTGAGAATCTTACCTATCTCGAGAATTTGCAAGAAAGCAAAGCCGTAGCCAATTATAACCAGCCTTGTATTATTGTGTCGTCTTCGGGAATGATTCAGGGTGGGCGCATTGAGCATCACGTCAAAGAAAACTTATCGAACCCTTATGCCACAATTCTAATGATAGGCTACGCCGCCGAAGGTACTTTGGGTTACGAACTGATTCACGGTCTAAAAAATCTCAAAACCAAAAAACGCGAAATCAATGTGCTTGCCAATATTCGCTACATTGATGTATTTAGCGGACACGGCGACCTCGGTGATTTGAAGCAATTTATTGGTTATCAAGACATTAATCAATTGAAGAAGCTGTTTTTGGTACACGGCGAGCCTACTGTCTTAGATGAGTTTGTGCAAATATTGCATCAATCCGGCTATGCGCAAGCACTCGCCCCCAAGCGTGGTGAGCAGTTTGAGCTTTAGCTTTAGAGATATATTTCAATAGGGTGCATTTCAAATTTACTACCTATCACCCTCTCCTTCGGAGAGGGCAGGGTGAGGCAAAAGAAATGCGTAAATTTGAAATGCACCCTTTCAATACCAAATTTTGAAAACGCTTGGCGCAAGAACCAAGCGTTTTTTTTGGAACTTTTTTGAAAATGAATCTTTCAATTTTTTTTATAAATCTTTGATTTTCATACAGCAAAGACTGGAACTTGGAAAAAGGCTTGAAAATCAAAAAAATAATTTAAACCATTACATTTGTTCAAAATCATCTATTTATGAAACGCAAAACCATTTTCCCTACAACAAAGCCCTTGTCGCAAAAGCTCGTTATTTGCGTAACCATAGCACGCTATCAGAAATATTACTTTGGAAGCACCTCAAAGGCAAGCAAATGCTGGGGTATGATTTTGATCGCCAAAAAACAATTGACAATTTTATTGTCGATTTCTTTTGCAATGAATTGCAGTTGATTATTAGACTTGCTACCTGTTGATTATCAGCTACTTAGCATACTCAAATTTTCTCAAAAATCGTCTGTACCAAAGATCTGACGATTTTTGAGCAAATTTGATCCCTATATCATCTTGTAACCTAAGGTATTTTTATATAAATTTTGTAAATATCTGATAATCAATGGGTAGTAAGTCTAATGTGATTAAGCCAAAATTTTGCGAGAGATTAGCTCTTTCATAATTTCATTCGTTCCTGCATATATGCGTTGTACGCGCGCATCGGCATAGCCGCGTGCCACCATAAAATCCCACATATAGCCGTAGCCGCCGTGCAATTGCACACATTCGTCGGCAACTTTGCATTGGATTTCGGTTAGTTTATACTTTGCCATCGAGGCTGTAGCACTATCGCATTTCTGTTCGTTGTGCAGTTCTACACATTTATCCATAAACACGCGCCCCATTGCCACTTCGGTAGCTAACTCCGCCAATTTGTATTTAGTGTTTTGAAATTCCGCGACTTTTTTGCCAAAAGCCGAGCGTTCTTTTACATATTTGATGGTAGCCTCGAGGTAGGCTTCGGCTAAGGAAATCGCCGATTGTGCCACAATCAGGCGTTCTTGGGCAAGTTCGGTCATCATATAGCCAAATCCTTTGCCTTCTTGCCCCAGCAGGTTTTCTTTGGGAACTTTTACATTGTCAAAAAACAACTCGCAAGTGTCTTGGGCGTGCAATCCAACCTTTTGAAAGGGCTTGCCTTTGGTAAAGCCGGGCATTGTATCATCGATTACAAGCATACTTGTACCTTTTGCGCCTAGTTTGGGGTCGGTTTTGACGGCAACTACCACCACATTGGACAAATAACCATTGGTGATAAAAGTCTTGGAGCCATTGACCAAATAATAATCACCTTTGTCTTCGGCAAAAGTGCGCATACCTTGCAAGTCGCTGCCGGCACCCGGCTCGGTAAGGGCAATTGCGCCAATCATTTCGCCCGACACCATTTTGGGCAAGTATTTATGTTTGACGGTTTCGTTGCCATAATGCAAAATATAAGGCAATACAATATCCGAATGAAGCGGATAGCCCACGGCGGGTCCGGCACAGCCGGTATGCCCCAACTCTTCGGTAAAAATCATATTGTAGCGGAAGTCATCAATGCCCAAGCCACCGTACTCTGCCGGTACTTGCATAGCCAAAAAACCGGCTTCGCCCAGCTTGCGCCAAGACTCGCGCGAGACCATTTTGTTTTTCTCCCATTCTTCATTGAAAGGCGTGATTTCTTTTGCCAAAAAATCGCGGAGCGATTCTTGAAACAAGCGGTGTTCTTCGGTGTATAAAGTGCGAGGTAGCATTTCGGCTACATTAAATTCTATTGTACCAACCATTGTATTAATTTGAATTTATGATTTCGGGTTTAAAATTGTGATGTCGGGTTTTGAGGCACATAAAAAACTTCATTTCTAATGAAGAAATTTGACAAAATATTTTTTATGTAATTAATTGATAACCAGACATTTATGAAAAAAACAAACGTTTGCAATTAAGTCAATGCAAAGTTACACTTTTTCGAGGGATAGTTCAAAATAAAAATACTCGGAAAGCCGAGTATTTTTTGCTATCAAACTTAGCGTCAAAATGATTAAGGAACGATTACAAAATCAATAGTTTGGACAGTTTCTGGTTTCTAAGCCCCTGCTCCGCCAGAGGCGGAGGTTCTTTTCCGAGTTATTTGCTAAGTAATTGATTATCATCTAGTTATAAAAAATAATACTACTATACAAAATTTAGAACCATCAAGACACAAAGTCTCTAAGTACCTGATTATCAGCATTTTGCGTCTTAGCGTCTTTGCGTGAAAACATATTTTGTACAGTAGTATTATAAAAAATATTTGAAATAGCACAACTAACTGATAATCAAGCACTTATAAAAAATGTCCGAAGTATTGAAAATAAGATAGACATTTGTAAAATGTAATTAATTAATAATCAGATATTGGTAGTGCCTTAAATATAATGCTGAACATAATTAGTGAAAAGGTATTGAGGTAATTTTCAGCATTACATCTGTGGCACTACCCAGATATTTATGCAATTCCCAATTCCTAATTATTAATTTCTAATTCATAAATTGCCATCTTGCCGACAATTACTTCCAATTCAAACCCTTAATTTGCCCACAAAAAGTCCAAAAAAATTTGTAAAAATGAAACAATCTACAACTTTTATCCCCTATCAACGCGAAATATTTGCCCCCGAAACTGTCTTAAGCAAAAGCCTCGATTTTTATCAATTGATGAACCAAAGGCGCACAGTTCGAGAGTTTTCGAGCCAACTAATCGCCAAAGAAGTTATCGAAAATTTAATCAAAACTGCCTCTACTGCGCCTTCGGGCGCACACAAACAGCCTTGGACTTTTTGCGCCGTAAGCAACCCCGACCTCAAACACCAAATCAGGCTTGCCGCCGAAGCCGAAGAATACGAAAACTACCACGGGCGTATGCCCGAAGAATGGCTTGAAGATTTAAAACTTTTTGCGACTGATGAGCATAAGCCTTTTTTGGAGATTGCCCCGTGGCTGATTGTAGTTTTTCGTAAAATTTATGACGAGGTTGATGGCCAAAAACGCAACAATTACTATGTCAATGAATCGGTGGGCTTGGCTTGTGGGCTTTTGTTGGCGGCTATTCACCAAGCGGGTTTGGTGGCTCTTACTCACACGCCCAGCCCAATGAATTTTTTGGCAAAGGTTCTCAATCGTCCGGCAAACGAAAAACCTTTTTTGTTGATTCCGGTGGGCTACCCTGCCGAAAACACCCAAGTCCCTGACCTGAAACGCAAAGACTTGGATGAGGTAAGTGTTTTTTTTGAATAAATAAGTTAGTAATGAGTTAATCCACCAGAGGCGGACAAGTTTATAAGATGTGCTGATGTGCTAATGTAATACATTGATTATCAATTAATTAACGTGAATATTTCAGCCCTTGCCTGTGTCTTCACAGGCAAGTTTATGCGACCTAAGCGAAAGTCCTAGATAATAAACATTTTACAAAAGTTAAATGACTTTTATTTCTAAAATAAACCTTTGAAATTTATAAATAAAATTTGTATTTTTTTAATAATATTTCAAAATATTCACGTTAATTTAACGTGAATATTTTGGTAAATACTTGATAATGAGATAGTTATATTGCAAAAGTTTACTATTTTCAGTGGATTATCAATTATTCCAAAAACAAAATTG
>JALONJ010000132.1 GCA_025455045.1 Microscillaceae bacterium
ATAATACAATTTTATTTTAAACATAATTTATAATTTACCGAAAAAATGTATTTTTTACATTATAATTATTTGATTATCAATTAGTTATAAAATTTCATTTTATTTTAGCATTTATCACTCTTACCATAAGAAAAAACCGAAAATCGTAAGATTTCCGGTTTTTTTCAATTCACCAACTAAATATATAAACGCAATTTACACAGTTTCTAAAGTTTCGGCTTTGGCGTGTCCGTTTGATGAAACCGGCATTGAGGCAATAGCGGAGTGGTGCAATTCGTAGGCATTCATTCCGTGTTCGTGGTAATCCAAACCGTTGATTTCTTCTTCGGCACTTACCCGGATTCCCATAGTCATTTTCAAAACAAAGAAAATAATAAATGCCGAGCTAAACGCCGTAATACCACAAGCTAATACGCCCATCAATTGAATCAAAAACTGGTTCATTCCAGCTTTTGCGCCAAACAAGCCCACTGCCAAAGTTCCAAAAATGCCACAAACCAAGTGAACCGACAAAGCTCCTACGGGGTCATCAATGCGAATTTTGTCAAAAGCCATTACCGCAAATACGACCAACACGCCCGAAATAGCTCCAATCAAAACCGAGTCAGTAACACCCATTTGGTCGGCACCAGCCGTGATACCCACCAAACCCGCCAAAATACCATTCAAAACCATTCCCAAATCATATTTTTTGGTAGCAAAATAAATGGCAAAAGTGGCGGCAATTCCGCCGGCAGCGGCTGCCATTGAAGTCATAACCAATACTCTTGATACTGCTCCCGGGTCGGCACTCAATACCGAACCGCCATTGAAGCCAAACCAGCCCAACCAGAGCATAAATGTTCCCAAAACTGCCATCGGCATACTGTGTCCGGCGATGGTATTTACTTTTTTGCCTTCGTATTTGCCAATGCGTGCGCCCAAGAGCAAAATACCCGCCAAGGCCGCCCAACCACCTACCGAGTGAACCAAGGTAGAACCGGCAAAATCCCAAAAACCTACAGTATTCAACCAGCCATAGCCCCATTTCCAGCTACCAATGATTGGGTAAACCAAAGCTACAAATACGGTTGAAAACAGCATAAAAGCCATTAATTTAATCCGCTCGGCAACTGCGCCCGATACAATGGTGGCGCAAGTAGCGGCAAACATACCTTGAAACAAGAAATCAGTCCAATAAGTATAGCCCGGATTGTATTTGACCGATTCGCCGCCTGCCGGTACATTCAAACCGAAACCCGCGAAGCCAAAGAAGTCCATTGATTCACCGGCTTTGAAGCCCGGATACATCAAACCAAAACCTACCAAAGCATACATCAACAAGCCCAAGCCGGGAGTGAGGGTATTTTTGAACAATACGTTGGTTGTGTTTTTGGAACGAGTTAAGCCCGATTCAAGCGAGGCAAAACCCAAGTGCATAATGAAAACCAGCGCGGTGGAAATCATCATCCACAAATTGTGAGTAGTAAATAATGCTTGTTCCATAATTAAATATTAATTTTAAGATTAATGTTTATGATTTGTTTACTATTTTTTTGATTTAACTATTTGATTATCAATGATTTAACTAAAAATTGAAACCCAAAACTAGAAACTAGAAACCCGAAACTAGAAACTAGAAACTAGAGACTAGAAACCCAAAACTATCACCAATCTTCGGTGCGCGGTTTATTGACTTCAGGTTCAATTGGTTGGGCTTGCCAGCGCATCGCTTTTTTCAATAATTCAATTTGTTTTTGAATGGTATTGAAAGTATTTTTTTGATGATTTTCCCACAAGCCCTGCCAGCCTTTGGCAATTTTTTCTTCCAAGTCTTTTTCTTTGCCGCTTGGCGCAAACTGATAATTGCGGTCTTCTTGGTAATAATGAAATACAAAATCAGTGAATTGATAGCGATATTTACTGTCTTTTAAGTCAATGCTCAATTGATAAGCCACTTTGCCGTGGAGTTTTTTGCTCACATAGCCTTTATCATACACCCCCAATGATTGCTTGGCAACTATTTTTCCGGCTAATGAGTCGTCTGATACGATTTGATAGCCACTTTCCTTGAGCCAGCGTTTGGCGTTGATGTAGAGCTTGGCACTGGCGACCGAATCGGTTTTGACCACTTCCCAAAAATTAATTTTATTTCGTTCATCTAAGGGAAAATTTGGGCTTTGGGCAACGCCGACAGTCCACAAGCTCGAGCATAAAATCAATATAAACAGGCTTTTTTTCACAGATTTTAAATTAATTAAATACTTTGATTTTTTTATAAAACATTGATAATCAAATACTTACTATAAATCAATCTCTTTCTAAAGAAAACTTAGGCATTAGTATTTGTAAATAAATGCCATTCCGAAAGTAGATTGGGAGTTGATGGCTTCGCCGGATTTGTTTTCATAAAATTTATCGGGCGAAGTATCTAAGCGCAATTCAGGTTTTAAAATCAATTTACCGGCGGCTAGAGAAATGGGTGCAGTTACGGTCAATGAATTATTGACGGTGCCAATGTAGCGCACATAGTTTTTGTCTTGAAAATGCTCGTAGCGCACGCCAATACCTACCACATCACTAATGGCATAGTTGCCATAAATAGCTACCCCGCCCCAAGAAGGCTTGGTACTGCCATAAGTTTCAGTGATTTCGCTTTGCTCATCAGTATTTTTAGTCATAAAATTATACCGACCATAAGCGGCATTCAAACCCAAGTAAAATTTAGGAGTAATCTGATAACCGGTCGTAAGGTCAAACAAATTGCGGGTATAATCGGTCAAGGCAGTACCCGCCCCAATGGTAGTCAAATAAGTATCATCGCTATAGCCACCAATCCAATTCAAATATACATTCCAGCCCTTGGCAGGATTGAGGTATAGTTGCGAAATCAACGATTTTTGGGTATTATCATCGGTCAAGTTATCCCAGTTATTGACCACACCAGCCATCAAACTCACTTTGCTGCTGAAAGCATAAGTAGCTTTGGCACCAATGTGATAAAAAGGACCGTTGTTGAACAAATTGGATAGTGAATAATGATAATTGATAGGTGCGTCAATCACCTCGTAGCCAATGTGCGTACCAAACTGCCCCACCGTCATACTAAATTTGTCGGTAAAGCGGTAATTAAAATACGCCTGTTTGATAGCCGCCGAAGTACCATACAATTGATTGACATAATTGTTGCCCGGCAAAAAGAGGTTAGCCGAGGCGCGGGTATTGCCAAAATTGCCCAAATCGGCACTAGGTCCAAAAGTAAGGTCAATCACCAAATCCGATTTAGCATTGGAGTAGCCCATTTTGAGCTGTACCAAGCCCAAAGCAAATTGCTTGTCGAGGCGGTCAAAGGCTCTACCCACCTTATAAGATTCATCAATTTGCCCGTAACCCATCAAATTGCCCGATTTGGGGCTGTTGAAAGCCGTAAGGATATAAGAGTCAATGTAACCCGACAAAGTAAATTTACCGCCGCCGGTCGTATCTACTTGAGCTTGCAAACAATACAAGCCACCAACCAGTAGAAGCGCACAAGTGAGTAGGACTTTTTTCATAATTGTCATTGATTTTTATTAAAGTTTAGAGAAAAGGTTTCCAAAAAAATAATTTTAAACGATTGTAAATTTTATAAGCCTGTCAAAAAAATACCTTGTGAAAAAATTTAATTGATAAAAAATGTTTTTAAAAAATCGGCATTATAAAATTCTTAATATATGCTTTTTGAGCATATTTAATTGGGCTAATCGGGCGATTTGTAGATGATTTGTTCTAAATGATAAGTGAAGCTAGGATTAAATTTTTAATTTTTCAAATATAGATTCATTTTTTTACCTATTTTTTTAAAAATTCATTAAATATTCGAAAAACATCTTTAAAAAATAACATATTTTTCAAAAAATGATTCATTTTTTCGAAAAGTAGGTTCAAAATCAAACTAAAACATATTCTTTTTAAGGCTTTTTGAAAGATACCTCAGAAAAAATATTTTTTTGCGTGTAACTAAGTGGTTTTTTGACTTATTTATCAAAAAAAATAGTAAAACTATCAAAAATTACTTATTTTTTAACTATCAATCTTCTCAAACTAGCCAATTATTTAAAAAATAGCTTCAAAAATCAACTGGTTTTTCAATAAATATACAAAGCTATACGACCGGCAAAATTTTGGTTTTCTCGTATATATTATGTTATTTAGAATTATTAGAAGAAGAATTTAAACATTTCACTCTAAATAAAAGTTTTACTACCTCATAGCAAAGTAACTCTATATGCGAAGTTTATACTTTTTAATCTTAGGAATATTGGGCGGGTGGATGCTCCATTGCGAAGTACTTGCCCAAGTCGAAGCTGATTATGCTCAAGCCCGATGGCACGCCGGACAAGTGGAGCTGGCTTCTGGTCAGACCCTAACCGGAAACTTGAAATACCAAATCAATAAAAATGTGGTATTGTTGAAGCAAAGTGATGGCACTCTTCAAACTCTAAACAGTTGGCAAATCAAAAAGTTTTCGTTTTACGATACCCTACGCAAAATCTCAAGGCGTTTTTGTACGCTCAGTAACCCCAGCCCGCGCTCTACCAAAGACGCGCTTTTTATGGAAGTAGTGTATGAGGGATTTGTTTCGCTGATGAGTTATGAAAAAACCCGCCTGCAAGCCTACCCCGAAGACGGTAATCAAAAATGGCGCAAACCCGGGTACTATGTAGCCGATGATTTATTTTACTTGGTGGATATGACCGGAAAACTGCAAAAATATACCGGCTTAGATAACATAGCGCGCATAATGGGTGAAACTCCCCTCAAAATGCGACAGTTTATAAAAACTCATCGACTGAATTTGAACAAACGCCAAGATTTTAGATTTCTGGTTGAGCATTATAATGAAATTATCTCCCGCCGACTCAATCAAATCAATGAAGATATAGATAACCCTTAATCGAAAAAGATTTTATCCAAGTCTTTAAGAATTTAAAACATTGATAATCAGATACGCTCTCAGCCCTTGCCTGTGTCTCCACAGGCAAGTTTAAGTATCCCTACGCCTTTGCCTGTGTCTCCACAGGTAAGTTTATGCACCCTTACGCCCTCGCCTATGTCTCCACAGGCAAGTTTAGGCATCCTAAACAGTCCTATAAAACTATTGTTGATTTCCAAGCTGCTTAATCCAGAGCCACTGCCACAAAACTGACAAATATCATTCCTTTAGAGCTTATATTTTGATAGCTTTACCTAAGCAAACAAGCCCTGCCTGTATCATCAAGAACCTGATAAATACCTACGATTATGAAACACCCCGAAAACGAAATTACCCTTTACTTTGACCCTGATTCATTGTTGGGTAAAAAAACGCTGGCGTATGCCCACACCATTTGCAATTATGTGCGCGAAATTGATTATTTGAAAAACCCGCTCACGCAGTTTCAATTGGAACAAGTCATTCAAGATTTGGGTTTGCAACCTTCCGATGTCATAGACCGTGAACACGAATTGTATCAACAATACGCCGACCAAGATTTTGCGGAAGCCGACTGGCTGAAAATTTTGTCGCATACGCCGGCTTTGTTATTGACTCCCATAGCTATCAGCAGCGAAAAAGCCATCATTGTTCGCAATGCCGTAGATGTATTGGGCTTAAAGGCTCAGAATGTATCAACCGTTAAGTAATTTTTTGCAATCAATTCATTATCAGACAACTAGCTCAGTTACATAATTGTAATATGTTACCATTTTTATTTCAACTAACCTAAACAAAAAACCGCGTAAATTTTTTATGCGGATTTTTTTATGCCTTCAATCTTCAATCTTTTTAAAAAATCCCAATCCACTAAGGCAATCTTAGCCAATATTTTTGTAAATTGCTTTCCAATACAATCACAAACAAGCAAAAATATGGAAAAAGCTATCTCCACATTGACTCAAGAACGATTTTATGCTACCGTCAAAGAATATTTGTACTGGGAAGACCGAGCCGAAGAAAAACACGAGTACCACAACGGCGAAGTAATTGCGATGGCAGGTGGTGAAATTAATCATAACCGAGTATGTAGAAATCTAGTTTCTGGACTTCATACAAGGCTGAAGGGCAAATCTTGTGAAACTTTCAACAGCGAAAATAAAGTATGGATTGCCGAGCGAAATCGTTTTTACTACCCCGATGCGTTTGTGATATGCGGTGAAATTCAATTTTATGAAAAACGTCAGGATATTGTTGAGAATCCGATTCTGATTTTTGAAGTATTGTCCGAAAGTACCGAACTACGCGACCGAGGCGAAAAATTTCGGCATTATATGTCCTTGCCTAGTTTTAGAGAATATGTTTTAATCAATCCTGAAGTGGTTTTGGTGGAGATTTTTTTTAAAAAATCGCCGGGTGAGTGGCAGTATTTTATTTATCATTCCTTGACCGAAACCGTGCATTTGCAGTCGATAGACGTCCATCTTTCGGTTGCCGACATTTACGAACAAGTAGATTTAACCCTAGCTCCCGAAACGCCAGCAGAAACATCGAGGACAAATGAATAATGTGATAACAAGAGTTTGTATCAATGCTGCCGGGCAACATGCTTAAGTCCCCTTACTCAGGAATTGGGAATTAACAATTAGGAATTAGGAGTTATTTAATTACCTGACCGTGTCCGCCTTTGGAGGATTTTCAATTAATTATATTTTTAAAAGTGTCACTTTATTTTACATCTCTTACTCATCTTATCTTTTTTTAGGCTAAAGGTATCAAGACAAGCCAACCAAATTTCTAAGAAATACCCACTTTTTGGCTAACTTTAGTTACATAATCAGAACAGCACCTCCATAGTGAATAAAGCAATTTTTGCTGGAAAAGCCTCTTTTAGTTGGGTAGATATTCTTTATAAATTGCCGAATAAATATTTAACAAAAAAAGGAATCACCGAAGGCAATTCCTTGAAAAAATAAAAAATTTTATAACTATCTGATTATCAATGATTTATATTTTTAAATTAATAAGCTTTACAAAGCAATAGATGTTAGCGCAATACTTTGTCGGCATCAACATAAGGCAAATTGAAAGCGGCGGCTACTCCTTGGTAAACCACCTCACCTTTTACCACATTGAGACCCAGCTTGAGTTCCACATTTTCTTGACAAGCTTTTTGCCAGCCTTTGTTTGCCAACTGAATGGCGTAGGGCAAGGTGGCATTGGTAAGAGCTACGGTAGAGGTATAAGGTACTGCGCCCGGCATATTGGCTACGCAATAGTGAATCACCTCATCGATGATATAGGTAGGATTTTCGTGCGTGGTAGGCGTACAAGTCTCGATACAACCGCCTTGGTCAACGGCAACATCTACTACTACTGCTCCGGCTTTCATAATTTTGAGCATATCGCGGGTAACTAAGTGCGGGGCTTTGGCTCCCGGAATCAAAACTGCACCAATCACCAAGTCGGCGTGGGGCAGGGCTTGGCGAATTGCATATTTATTTGACATCAAGGTCTCCACATTGGCAGGCATAATATCGGACAAATAACGCAAGCGCGGCAAGCTAATATCCATAATCGTAACATTTGCTCCCAAACCCGCCGCCATTTTGGCGGCTTGAGTTCCCACAATACCACCCCCCAAAATCAAAACATTAGCCGGTTTTACGCCCGGTACGCCCCCCAACAAAATGCCCCGACCTTTGAGGGGTTTTTCTAAGTATTTTGCCCCTTCTTGCACCGCCATTCTACCGGCTACTTCGGACATCGGAACTAATAGCGGCAAAGAACGGTCGGACTTCTCGACGGTTTCATACGCCAAACACACGGCTTTGGCTTTAATCATTGCGTGGGTAAGCTCTTCCGATGAAGCAAAGTGAAAATAAGTAAACAGCAATTGATTTTCACGAATCAAAGGGTATTCCGAAGCAATGGGTTCTTTTACCTTGACAATCATTTCGGCTTTGGCATACACTTCTTCAATGGTAGCGAGCATTGCGGCTCCGGCTTGTTGATACTCCTCATCTTGAAAACCACTGCCTTCTCCGGCAGTTGCCTGTACATATACTTGGTGTCCGTGGGCTACAAGTTCCGAAACCCCGGCAGGGGTAAGGGCAACCCGATTTTCGTTATTTTTGATTTCTTTGGGGCAACCGATAATCATAATATTTTAGAATAAAATTTTAAGCTAATACCAAAAACTCGGCAAATCTACCATATTTTTTTCAAAATTTCCTAAAAAAATATAATTTATTCCACAAAAAAGGACAAAATTTGGCTTTTTAACCAAATATAATTTGGCTTTGGGAAGCATTACAAGATTTGACAAAAGAAAATATTTCTTACAACGGGACTTGCCAAACAAAACCCTCCCCAAAAGGTGGAGGGTTTTTATTCAAAGCAATCTGATAGGTCAAAAATATCTAAACTTTACTGAGAGACTGGTGGCGATTGCCTTGAAATATCTTGTTTTATTTCTAATTTCGGAGGTTCATAAAACCATTGTCGCATCTTAGGAATGGGTTAATTATAAGATGTGCTGATGTGCTAATGTCATACATTGATTATCAATTAATTCATAAATTCAATTATTTACTTTATTTTATTCTTGTTCCTTATCAATAAATACATAACTTTCTGAAAATCAATAATTTATGATTTTTTGCAAATGATTTGAATATGGAATTAACTACAAATTTCGTACAAGGAATTGTTAAATCGGCAAGGAAAATCAATTTTATCCCAAGCTAATCGTTGGTTTTTTTTTTGTGAGGAAAGGCTGATTTTTGTAGTTATTATTGGTCAAAAAAAAGCAATATCGAGCAAAAATATAGCACTTTCATTGACCAATACTTCGGACAGTTTTTTGTAAGTAATTGATAATCTTTGACTTTTGGCAAATAAAAATGTAACCCAGCCTTTAGGCTGGGGGAGGCACAGCCTGAAGGCTGGGTTACAATGTTATGAATACTTGATAATCAATAAATTATACACAATCTAAAGCTGTATTATTTATAAATAAAAATAAATAACCAATTGATTATCAATTAGTTATGAATTTTTAAATAAATTTAACAAGGGTACATTTCAAATTTATTCCTTAGATTCCCTCTCTCAGAGGAGAGGGCAGGGGTGAGGTCTTAAAACGTAAATTTGAAATGCACCCATTTAACAACTACTCTGTCCAACTCATTGGATAATTGCCATCGACAAACTCGAGCGCGGCTTCGGTGAGGTACAAAGGGCGAAACGTATCTATCATTACGGCATATTCTTCGGTTTTGACCTTACCAATACTTTTTTCTACCGTTCCCGGGTGAGGTCCGTGAGGCAAGCCGCCCGGGTGCAAGGTAAACGAACCCCGCTCAATTCCTTTGCGGCTCATAAAATCGCCTTCGGCATAAAACAATACTTCATCGGAATCGATATTTGAGTGATTGTAAGGCGCGGGAATTGCCAAAGGGTGGTAATCAAATAAACGTGGCACAAACGAACAAATCACAAAGTTATGTGCCTGAAAGGTCTGATGCACCGGCGGCGGTTGGTGAATACGCCCGGTAATCGGCTCAAAATCATAAATAGAAAGCGTATAAGGATATAAAAAACCGTCCCAGCCAACCAAATCCAGAGGGCTATGTTCGTAGATGTATTGGTGCATAAAGCCTTGCTTTTTGATTTTGACCAAGTAATTACCTTTGCGTTCCTCGGTAATCAACTCTTGTGGGGGGTGAATATCGCGCTCACAGTAGGGCGAATGTTCCTGCAATTGTCCCAAATCATTGCGATAGCGATTGACTGTCTCGATAGGACCCATTGCCTCTACAATCAATAAACGAACCGGCTCGGTATCAAATGCTACTTGATAGATAGTAGTGCGCGGAATGACCACATAATCACCCTTTTGGATACGCAGTTTGCCAAATTGGGAATACAAATAACCACTGCCGTCGTGGACATAAATCAGCTCGTCGGCTTCGCCGTTTTTATAAAAATAATCCATTGTTTTTTGACTAGGATTACAAACCGCAATGCTTACATCGGCATTTTTGAGCAGTACTTGGCGGGCTTCCAGATAGTCGCCACCGGTGCTACCCAAAATAGCGGTCTTGAGGTGCGTTTGTCTTAAAGGGTAATTTTCGGCTATTTTGACCGAAACAGGCAGAGAATCCAATACTTGTTTGACGCGCGTAGGCGGGTAAACGTGGTAAAGATTGGAGTAAATACCACTGAAGCCATACGAACTCACCAACTCTTCGTAGTACAGACTTTGGTCGGGTTTTCGAAATTGAATGTGCCGTTTGGGAGGGAGTTTGCCGAGTTTATAATAGTAAGCCATAATCTTAAAACCAAATATTATTTGCCAGAATAAATGAATTGAAGCGTTGAATTGCTTATATTACAAAATTAATGATAATAAAATTAAAATTCAAATTTTTCTTGGAAAAAGGCAATTTTTTGTAATTTTAAAAATAAAGGAATTATCGGTTGTCAGTCTAATCAATAGTTCGGACAGTTTCTGGTTTTTAGTTCCGAGTTATTTACTAAGTATCTGATAATCAGCTCGTTACACAAAACATTTAAAATAGCATAACTAGCTGATAATCAATTACTTATAAAAAATATCCGAAGTAATTGATTTTTAAAAGTATGACTTTATTTTGAGTCTGTTCCTAAGTCATTTTCTTTGTGCGTCTTTGTGGGTATTTCTTGGTGAACTTTGGGGTAAAATCAGCTTCTAAAATAGCTAATTTGGGCTTTCAAAAGTCCACTTATGCGATATATCAATTGCTCATAATGGCTAAATAATCAATTTTTTTTTAGATTTCCGTAGTTGTCAGAAAATCCAAAATCCAAAATCTCACTTCCGAAATCCAAAAATCTCAATGATCTACTTCCAAGCCCAGAGTATTGACCAAGTCGTCTAGCAAAGGATTGCGTTTGGCAAGGTATTGAAAACGTTGATAGTTGGTATAAGTTGGTTCTATTTCTTCGGGAACATACTCAATAATTTTTAGTGTGATTTTAGAATTTTCGAGTTTTTTGCGAATTTTATCCAAAAAATCAGCTTCAAAACTCGCAAAAACCGCTTTTTGCTCGGCGGTAAGCTCAAATTGCAAGACAAAATCGGGCAAAATCTTGGGCGGGTTGGCATTAAATATTTTGTCGACCTCGATGCGTTTGTTCACTTTGCGGTAAAAATCCATCGCTAGGTGCACATCATTCAACGAAAACTCTTTGTCAACTATCTGATTATGAGGAGTTTGTGGTTTTATTGTAGTATCAAGGGCGGTCAATTTGGGAATTACTACGGTTTTGGCTTCCTGATTGCCTTGCGCCGGGCTGTATTGATTGCTACCGGCTTCCTTGACTTGCGTTTTTGCCTCACTCGGGTTGCCGTAGCCATTAGTTACTTTTTTTTTTCCGCTTCCTCCACCAAAGCGGATTGTTGAGTCCAAGCCAAAGCCGATTGCAAGTGCGCTATTTTCATCAAAGCCAGCTCCACGTGGAGGCGGGGTTGTTTGCTCGATTTATAGTGGGCTTCGCAATTGGCGGCAATTTGCATAGCCGAAAGCAAAAACGACAAACCCGCTTGTTGAGCCTGCGCGCCATATTGCACACGCACTTTTTCGGTTACTTCGAGGAGTTTGAGCGTAGTGGGGTCTTTGCAAACCAACAAATCGCGGAAATGCTTTGCCAAACCCACCACAAAATTATGCCCGTCGAAGCCTTTGCGGAGGATTTCGTCCAAAATAAGGTAAGCCATTCCCAAGTCGCCCTGCAACAAAGCCTCAGTCATTCGAAAATAGTAGTCATAATCCAAGATATGTAAGTTATTGAGCGAGTCTTGGTAAGTAATGCCCTGGGGTGAAAAAGTCGAGAGCATATCAAACAAAGACAAGGCATCACGCAAGCCTCCATCGGCTTTTTGCGCAATCAGCTCTAAGGCATCGTATTCGGTCTGGATACTTTCTTTTTGGGCAATGTTTTGCAAATGTTGGGCTATATCCCGAGTTTCGATGCGTTTGAAGTCAAAGATTTGACACCGCGAGAGGATAGTAGGAATAATTTTATGTTTTTCGGTGGTTGCCAAGATAAAAATCACATACGAAGGCGGCTCTTCCAAAGTTTTCAAAAAGGCATTGAAAGCCGAAGTCGAGAGCATGTGTACCTCATCAATGATATATACTTTGCGCTTGCCGTTTTGGGGCGGAAAACGCACTTGGTCCACGAGATTGCGAATATCATCAACGCTGTTGTTGGAAGCGGCATCGAGTTCATAGACATTCAAAGAGCCGTTACGTTGAAAAGCTAGGCAGTTTTCGCACTCGCCACAGGCTTCCCAGTCGGCGGTGGGGGTAAGGCAATTGATAGTTTTGGCGAGAATCCGCGCGCAGGTTGTCTTGCCTACCCCACGCGGACCACAAAACAAAAATGCTTGCGCCAAATGATTGCTTTTGAGGGCGTTTTTGAGGGTAGTTGTGATGTGCGACTGCCCCACCACAGTATCAAAGGTTTGGGGGCGATATTTGCGTGCCGAAACTATAAAATTTTCCATAGCGCGAAGTTAGTAAAAACTTTGCTTTTGTCGAAAAAATTAGCGGATTTGATTTTTTGAGTGATTGAAATTTGCTAGGACTCGCTGATTTGACAAAGTAGGCTATAAACACTTGATAATCAGCAAATTAACGAATTAGAGCTTTGCCATTTTCAATATTTGCCAATTTGTTTTTAATCATAATTTTTTGATGATGAGTGCCTGTATTTAGTTTATACAAATCTTATAAGATTTTTAAAACCTTACAATATTTAACTAATTGATTATCAATAAGTTATACAGTTTGTAATTCTAAAGCTCCAAAATGATACGTGTGAAGGATAAATTTTGAAAATTTGCGTAAGCAGAAAATAAAATTACAATTTAAAAGTATAAATGACTGATAATCAATGAGTTATTTATCCGTAATTAATCATTCATAACTCAAATAGCCTTAACCGCCACAACCGCCGCCACAGCCGCCACCACAACCACCACAGCCGCTTCCGCCACCGCCATCGCCGCCACTACTGCTACTACAGCTACTACTACCACAACTACCTGCACTACACCCCCACGACGATCCGTCAGAATCACGGTTTTGTTTGCCCACAGTGTCAAAGTCTTCGGAATCGGCTAACACACTCAAGCCAAAAACACTCACCAAAGGCAAATACTCTACATTTTGCCCTGCGAGTCGCAATTCCGAAGAACCGGATTTGATTTTTTCTTTGAGTCCCTTGTAAGCTAGGCGCAGGTCATTCAAATATTTTTTACCGATTTTGGTAATGCGATCGGTTTTACAAATCCGGTAAGGAATATAAGCTCCCACAGCGATCATTAATATCAAAAATAAGATATTGTAATGTCCCTGCGCCAAAGCATTGCCCAAACGAGCCAAGCCGACCCCACCAATGGTGAGTGCACCTATGCGCCCCACCCATTCCACGGTTTTGAGCGTAGATTGCCGCAATAGCAAGCCGTTGGCTACCAGCGCATCTTCATAATGCTTACCCGCTTTGGCAACTGTGTCCTGCACCATAGGTACTGCAAATGCCTGAGTGGTACTCATTGGATAACTAAAACAATCGAAAACCTCTAGCTCAATAGCACTCAGGTCTTGCAAAGCCGGGGGGTTAGGATTTTGTTCAATGATGGAATCGTCTTGGGTGTTGCGTTGTAAATAGCCGCGCTGAATGAGGCTCAATAAAATAGTTTCGGCTAAACCTGCCGAGCCTTTTCGTAAAAAAGCAATTTGATAGATTTTGCTCAGTGCTGAATAAGTATTGCTCAAATTGGGCAATTGAAGCCGCCCTTGACGGGGTGATTGGGTAAGCAGTGTTTTGAGGGCAAAACTACCCACGCCTATTCCACCAATCAAAGACCCGAAGAATAAAAGAAATTCGGGACCGGGCATCGTAAAGATAAATTGGAAAATCACCGTTAGTTGCATATAAGATTACGGTTTATGATTCAATTTTATATACGAAATTTGTCGCTAAAAAAGTGATTTTATTACAAGGTTTTTCATTTATTCTATGTCTATCAGTAGTTTTAGATAGATGATAAAAACTTTGTCAAGCCTTTGAAAGTTATCATAATTGAAGATTAAAAAAGCTAATCTACATCAATTGCCTACTCAAAATCATTAACTTGCTGTCGTTAAATTACATTTAATTCACTGATAATCAGCCATTTACGAGCTATTTGCTTTGCAAAAGGGCTATCCTTGATTGTATAGCAAATGAGAATTGGGTGAAAAAAATATAAAATAAATTTTACTTTCTGTCTTTGAGATAAATACCTGATTATCAATTACTTACAACTAATGCTGTCCAATTTACCACAAAGCTCACAAAGGTAATCACAAAGAAGCACTAAGGTCTTGGTGGACTTTGTGGGTATTTTCTTGGTGTTCTTGGTGTTTAAATAGTTTATGCTTGCCTTAGCT
>JALONJ010000573.1 GCA_025455045.1 Microscillaceae bacterium
ACCAGAAACCAGAAACCAGAAACCAGAAACCAGAAACCAGAAACCAGAAACCAGAAACCAGAAACCAGAAACCAGAAACCAGAAACCAGAAACCAGAAATTTAATCATTACAAAAACTTTTTAAAATCAGCCAATTTTACCAAACCTTCATAAAAAGCTTTGCCGAAAATAATGCCGTGAACCCCGAGTTTGTCCAATTCTTCAATATCAGCCGTAGAACGAATGCCTCCACAAGCAAAAAACTTCAAGTCGGGGTAGCGATTTATCAAATCTTTGTAGAGTTCAAAATTGGGTCCGGCAAGTGTGCCATCGCGCCCGATTTCGGTGGCTTTGACAAAACGAATGCCGCGTTCTTGATAATAATTCAAATGCTCATACAAATCAACCCCTGAGGTGCGCTGCCAGCCACCGGTACGCACTACACCATTGAGCGAGTCGGCTGCCAAAATAATTCGACTATTGCCATAAGAAACCAGCCAAGATTTGAATTTTTCGGGGTCTTGAATCGCAACCGTAGCTACAGTCAGGGTTTTGGCACCAAATTCAAAAACCGTTCTTACATCACCATCACTGGTAACCCCGCCTGTAAAATCAATCTCAAGTTTGGTGTATTTTCGAATGGTATCCAATATATTGTAGTTAGTTACTTTGCGGCGATTGGCTCCGTCAATATCAATTAAATGCAAATGCTTAAGTCCATTGTCTTCAAACTCCATAGCCAAATCGAGCGGGTTTTTTTCATACACCTTCAGTTCCTCGACGTGTCCCGAAACAGTTTTGACGACTTTACCCTCGCTTATCGCCATTGATGGTATAATTTGAATCATAATTGTTAATTGTTAAAAATAAGCTTTGTACTAATTGGGGTGATTTTGAGTTTTGTAAACCCTTGATAATCAAACGGTTAAATAAACTGTTTATTAATAAAAAAGTCTCAGGTTCAACAAAGCCCATAAGCCAAGCAAAAATACAGCAAATTTGGCGAAAGCCCTAAATAAAATTGCCAATTTTGCGAGTCATAAGCCATCAATTCGGTTTGAGTTATTCGTCTAACAAACTTCGCCATAGATAAAACGTAGCATAAGCCTCCCAACCTTGCCAATTTTGCGCCATTGTCTTGATTTCGGCTAAGGTTGGCTTTTGCGAAAGATTCAATTGGTTTTTGAGGGCATTGTGCAAGCCCACATCTTCAATCGGGAGTGCCTCGCGCTGGCGCAAAGACTTCATCAAGACATAATTAGCCGTCCAATTGCCAATGCCTTTGATTTGGCAGAGGTGATTTTTGGCTTCGGCAAACGACAATTGGCGGAGTTTTTCAACTGATATTGCGCCATTTTGCATTGCCAACGCAACCTCAATGATATAAGTAGTTTTTTGTTTGGAAAACTGAAGTTTGATTAATTCTTTATAAATATCGTGGGAAATGCAGGCAAAATCAGGGTGCAAATAGTAGCGATTGCCCGCATAGTCAAGGCTTTCGCCAAAAGTCTCGACCCAACGTTTTTTGAGCGTGTAGGCAAAATTGAGGTTGATTTGTTGCCCAATGATTGCCCAGCATATTGCTTCAAACAAATCATTGATGCCTACCAATCGCAATCCATAGTATTGATTGACCAATCTTTTCAAAACTTGGTCGCTCTGGGCAAGGGCATAAAATTGCTGGAGGTCGGTATTTAGATCGAGCCATTGAATTACATATTTTTCTATTACGCTCAAGATTTCTGGGGTTGATTTTTGATTCAAAACTAGCAGATCAATAGCATCTTGGGGGGCTTCACTTAGCTCAAACAATACATTTAAGTTATTGATTTTCAATAATTTACGAATTTTATTGTCCTGAGTTTGGTGTAGTAGTTCGTTGGGCGAGCGCGCCAAGAAGCGATAGCACTCCACAAAGCTAAAAGGTGGGCTAGAAATAATGGTCATAACAATAAGGTAATTAATCACAGATTCAACCAGCAAATGTAGCTTTCCTTCGTTGTTAGTAGGGCGCATTTCAAATTTACGCATTTCTTTTGCCTCACCCTGCCCTCTCCGAAAGAGAGGGTGATAGGTAGTAAATTTGAAATGCACCCTTGTTAGTATTATAAATTGCCGACTAAATTCAAAAAAACCCTTCAATTCAAATCCCGCAATCTCGAAATCAAAAACCTTTTTACAAATTTCTACCATTTAGAAGTAATTACCAAGTATATTATAACTAATTGATTGTCAAGTACTTAGATATTTTACTGCAAAATATAAAAAAACTAGTAGCTTTTACAATTTATTTTTTATAAACATCTGATTATCAGGTATTTATACGTATTTCAAGCCTTGCTTATACACGCGCTAGGCACGTTGGAAACGTGTAAGTATATCGTGCTAGGCTTGGAAGCCTAGCAGACTAGGAAAATTTATAAATATTTGCTAATCAGATGCTTATACTTGAGCTAGGTTTTTTACTCAAATGTTTCTTCTACAAGGGTATAAAAGGACGTACCATTGATTCTTACTAATCTATTATTTTCATAAATATAGATTGCTTCTCGTAATAATAAATTATTATCATAATGGGAAGATTTGGTAAGCTGAAGTTTATCATTCCATTCAAAAACGTCTCTATAATTTTTAAAACCCTCATTAGTTTTGAAGGTGGAGAGAAGTTCAATGAGACGATTTTGATCCTTAATTTTAATCCATTTATAGCTCCTTTGCGCTAAAAGAACTTCATTTATATCATATAATATATCTTTGGTTAAAACCCCATTGTTGTGTTCAAATATTTTATATTGAAATAATTTATTAGCAGGGTCATAATACAGATACTGGTAGTGCCTTAAATATAATGCTGAACATAATTAGTGAAAAGGTATTGAGGTAATTTTCAGCATTACATCTGTGGCACTACCCAGATACTTATTTGCCTGATTTTCAGAGTCATATTCTACAGTATAATAATACTCAAGTGATTCATTTCTATAGGTAGATGATTTTTTGAGACCTTTGCTGTCGTATTCGTTTTTTTCTGTGGTGGAATAAGGTGGTTGATTATATAAATAATCAGTTTTTCTGGTTAAAACGCGCCCTTGGTCATCATATTCAAAGGTGTCTTTTAAAGTTACTTTCCTATTTTCATCATAGTTGATAAAAGATATTCTCAAGCCGGTCGCACTATCAGCTTTTTCAGTTTGATAGCCGATAATTTCGTTGTTTAAACTGTATATAGTGGATTTTGAGATTTTAAGGGTTCTTTTTTTCTCGGGTGCAGGATTGTCTTTATCCGGCTCACAAGCCCACAATAGACATACTAAGCCCAAAAAGGCTATGGTTTTCATAGAGTTATTCATAAATTTGTATTTGATGGATTTAAAGTAAGCGTAAAGGTAGGACAATTTTACAGCGATTAAAAAGAATTCTTACTTAATGTTGTGGTTTTGTTGAAATGAAATTTACAAATACCTGATTATCAATTAGTTATGAAATTTGCTATTTCCCTCCAATGTTGGTCTTAGCCCCCAAAAATCGGGGCTTTTGCCTAAAAGCAAGAACCTATAAATGCTTGAAAATCAGACGATTACAAAATCGGTTCTTGGAAGCCCAAAATCAGACGATTACAAAATCGGTTCTTGGAAGCCCCAAAAAGCGGGACTTTTGCCTAAAAGCAAGAACCTATAAATGCTTGAAAATCAGACGATTACAAAATCGGTTCTTGGAAGCCCCAAAAATCGGGGCTTTTGCCTAAAAGCAAGAACCTATAAGTGCTTGAAAATCAGACGATTACAAAATCGGTTCTTGGAAGATAAAGTAATTAATTCAAACCTGTCAGGTTTATAAAACCTGACAGGTTTCTGTATTCAAAAAACAATATCCTGTCCGTCTTAGATAAAGTAATTAATTCAAACCTGTCAGGTTTATAAAACCTGACAGGTTTCTAGTATTCAAAAAACAA
>JALONJ010000133.1 GCA_025455045.1 Microscillaceae bacterium
GATTCAAAATTTATTTCACTAATTAATTGATTATCAGTATTTTATATTTTTTTACAAAAATTATATTAAATATTTATTATATTAAAATAATACAATTTTGTTTTTGAAACAATTGATAATCCACTGAAAATAGTAAGATTTTGTAATATAACTATCTCATTATCAAGTATTTACTAAAATATTCACGTTAAAATAGTATCAACGGCAATTTTCAAAATTTGGTATTTTGAATTTTTATAGGAATCTAAATTATTTTAATTGGCTCTGTCGTTAATTTGGTTAATTCATAGTAATTTTTCAAGATCATTTAAACCCTAAGGGTTTTAAAAACCCTTAGGGTTTGGACTCAATCCCCATCCCCAAATTAACGATTGAACCATATAATTTTCGTAATCAATTGGCAATCAAATAGTTATGATTTTTTTTAAACATAACCATCTGATAATCAATTAGTTATCAAAATATTCACATTAAACTTAGCTTAAAACTAGAACTATCTCACAATGGGGAAAGAACTTTTTTTAAAAAATAGGCAAAAAGAATATCCTTGGGGCAAGGTATAGTCAATGATTCTTTTGATACAAATTTATTTTTCAAAATATATTTTTTGAATTTAAGGCGTTGTAATTTTGAGTCTTGATTTTTGAGTAAAATCTATTTTTTATGCGCAAGATATTTTTAGTGGGTTTAGTTTGGAGCTTGCTTGGGTTAGCCACACCTGCGTATGCCCAAGAAAAACCTAGTCGAAAAAAAGCTCCCACCAAAAAGGAAAAACCCGTTGTCCAGCCCAGTAATCCTAGCAAAGATGCAGATTTTGAAAAAGAAAAGCGCAAACAAGCCGATGAATTTGGGCAACTCAAAACCCAACAAGAAAAGGTCTTCCGCCAATACCGCCGAAGTTTAGATGAAGCCTTTTTGGAAACTCTGCGCAAAAATTGGCGCAACTATGCCGCCAGTGCCGGTTTTAAATCCGATTCTACCGTCAAACCCAACCGCCAGCCCGTAGCTGATGAACAAGCTATAATCACTACCAAACCTCAAGACATAAGCCAAATACCCAATCGTCCTTTTCGCTCGCCGGACAGTGCTTTTACCAATAAATCAACCTTGCCTAGCATTGTCCGATACAACCTCACCCCAAGTGAGGAAACGGCTGCTGAAGCCCAAAATAACCTGAACGTAAGCTATTTTGATACGCCCATTGCTTTGCCCTATCCACAAGATATGCGTATCAACATACCCGCCTACCTCAATGAAAGGGTTGTGGCAGACTATTGGCAAAATATTATTCAAAAGGACTATTTGTATTTTTTGCAACAAATTTTGAAGTACCGAGTGCAAATGCAACTCAATGACTGGGCTTATTACCAACTTTTGCGGTCTATCGCTTACAAAATAAGCAATGGCGAAGCAAATCAAACGCGCTTGTTTACTTGGTTTATGCTTTTGCAATCGGGATACAAGGCAAAAATTGCCTATAACGAAAATCAAATTTTTATCTTATTGCCGACCAAATCCAAAATTTATCGCAATACTTATTACAAATTCGATAACCTCAATTATTATGTAATGGACGCACCCGGTGGAGTAGTAAGCCTCAATATTTTTACTCAAGACTACCCCGAAGCCCAAAATATCATTAGTTTGGATATTTTGAAAGATGTACGCCTGAATGACAAAATAGCCTATCGCTCGCTGGGTTTTGCTTACAAAGGCAAGGAATATGCTTTTAGTGTGGCTTACAACCCTAGTTTTGTGGAGTTTAGCAAAGACTACCCCCTTACCGACCCTTACATATTTTTTCGTGCCGAACCCGGCGAGTTTACCCGTAAGTCCTTGATTGACAACCTAAAACCGATTGTCGCCGATATGTCAGAGCTATCTGCGGTCAATTTTTTGCTGGCTTTTGTGCAAAAATCTTTTGCTTATCAAACCGACCAAGAACAATTTGGGCGCGAAAAGACCTTTTTTATTGAAGAAACTTTGCATTATATGTATTCCGATTGCGAAGACCGCGCCATTTTGTTTGCGTATTTGGTGGGCGAGTTATTGGGTTTGCCGGTGATTGGCTTGGATTATCCGGGGCATATTGCTACGGCAGTGAGTTTCAAACAAGATTATACCGGCGATTTTACGATGTTTAACCAGCAAAAATACCTGATTTGCGACCCTACTTACATAGGGGCGGCGGTGGGCAATGCAATGAGCAATTATGTGAATTTAACACCCGAAGTGATAGTTTTGGAGTAAATCAATGAAAGATATATTCAAAATTTGGTTTTGAAGTTATTTTAGGTAAGTGTCAGAACAAAATTAGCCTGTATAAATCTTATAATTTTTTTTAAAACTCTATAAGGCTTAATTGTTTGATTATCCGTGAGTTATGTATTTTTAATACTACAAACTAGATCGGCACAGGTACTTATTGATATTTTAATTTATAAAAAAAACCTATCATACCTTTTATTCTTACGATACTTCGCTAAATTCACATAATCAATGGACTGTGTATGCCGTTGAAGGATAATCAAAATTTTATTTTTTTTATAAGTATTTGATTATCAATTATTTAAAAAATAATTTTGCTAGTTTAGCCCCTCAATTATGACCGCGCAAGAAATTCTTTACCATTTAAAACAAATATTTTTACAAACTACCGAAAACGGTGAGTATCATATCAATCACCCCGAAACTGCGCTGTATCAATTGTTTAGAGTTTTTGCGCCCTTTCGTGTCAATGAACTCACTATCAATCAATTAGCCGAAAAAGCCAATTTTATTCCCCTTGCGGTTCGCCAACAACTAACTGAACGTTTAGCGCAGTTTTTACCCGATTTTATTGCTAGTTCTTTTTATCACGAGTCTGATTTGTACCCACAACTTAGCCCCGCCGAAATTACCAGCAATACTTTTGTGGGGTATTGGGCGGCTTTGTCGGCACTCAACTTGGGCAACAATGTACTACCGACTGATTTGGATTTGGTGGATAAGTTTGTGGCTCTGGTCAAAAAATCGCAACCCTACCGGCTCAATCTGCGCCACCAAAACCTCCAAAACGCCAATTTGAGTTATTTGAAATTGTCGCAAGCCGATTTTAGCTTTGCCAATTTGCAAAATGCGCTGATAATGAATGCTCAATTGCCGCAAGCCAATTTTTATAATACGGATATGGATAAGGCAAAATTGATGAATACTGATTTGCAAGGGGCTTTTTTTAGTTTTGCCAATTTGACTTCTGCCAATTTGAGCGAAAGCAATCTTGCCGAGGCTACTTTGCACGGGGCTAATTTGACCCAAGCCGACCTGAGCCAAGTCAATTTGAACAAAGCTAACTTAGATTATGCGCAATTTGACTCCGCCGACCTTACCTTGGCTAATTTGGCGTATTGCGAGGGTGTACAAACCGATTTTTCGCAAGCCAATTTGAGCAAAGCCAATTTTCAAAATACCAAACTAAGACAAGTGAGTTTTAAAAAAACCAATTTGTATGCCACCGACTTCCGGCAAAGCGATACCGATGATTGTGATTGGGAAATTAGCAATGCGCAAAAAGCCGATTTTCGCGGGGCGCGACTCAATCAACAAGGGCAAAACTTGGTAAAACGTTTGGGGGCAATTGTGGAATAAAGGTTGATTTTTTTTATAAGTATTTGATTATCACGTATTTACAAAATAACTCAAGAAATAATCTTCACCTTTGGCGAAGCAGGGGGCTTAGAAATTATCCAAACTATTGTTGCCCAGATTTCTTTATCAATTATTTTTACTTAATGCCAAGTTGTTTGGCTATTAGGTTCAACAAACTGTCTTTCTCGATGGGTTTGGAAACGTACTCGTCAAAACCTAATTGCATAAATCGCTCGCGGTCTTCGGGTAGGGCAAATGCCGTAACTGCCAATACCTTAACAGACTGATAATGAGGCGTTTGACGAATTTTTTGCATAATGCTTATACCGTCCATTTTTTCTTCACCCAAATTGACATCCATCAATATCAAATCGAATTTATACTTTTTTAACCAATCGAGGCACGAACTACTGTCCTGCGCTATTTCAATATGATAAGTTTTTTGCAGTAATTTTTTGATAATTAGGGCATTAATCGGGTCATCTTCAACGTATAAAATACTTGCCATTGTCAAAATATGAGTATAGAGCTATGTTCAATAAAACAAAAATAGACAATTATTAGATAATTGCCTATTTTTTTGCTTGGTTACTGGAGTAAAAGGAGATTTTATGCCACATTTAGCTTATTTCTTCGCAGGGGATTAACTCAAATTTTAGGGTTGAAAATGAGTTAAAGTCTTCGCCTAAGTCTTTCATATCTTCGTCTTCCATTTCATAATACCAATTGACCACTACTTGGCGCGGGTCGCCTTCTTCGGGTTCGAGCAGTTTGATTATTTTGCCCAATACTGCCGAAGTACTGGTATTTACATATATTAATTTGAATGAAATAGTAATTTTTTCGGGGGCATTTTTTGCCAGATAGTCTTCCAGAGCTTCCAACAAGGGGTTATAAAACTCGTCGGTATCTTCGGGAATTGACACACCTTTTATTTCAAGCTCGCCGGTCAAGAAGTTGAACTTCACTTCGGGTGTAGTGGGCGATTCTTTGATATATAACTCCTCTTCGGAGGCTGAGGTTATTTCTTCTTCCATCGAGATTCTGGGCTAAAACTTTGGTTTACAAATATAATTAGAATAAATATTCGAATCAAAAATAAATAACAATTGTTGGGGAAAATTTAGCATACAATTTTTGCGCAAAGCATTGCATTTGAAAAACCGGCTCTAGCCTATACTCTCACTCCAATCACCAAAATATCATCCATTTGGCGGTTTTCGCCCATCCAATCAATGAGGGTAGTGTTGAGGGCTCTTTTTTGTTCAACCATTGGCAGATGATGATGCTCGACCAATGCTTCCTCGAGGCGATTTTTAGAAAACTTACGCCCGCGTGCGCCCCCAAACTGGTCTTGATAACCATCGGAGAAAATATAAAAAACCGTAGGCTTGCTAATATCAAAAGTGTGTTTGGTAAAAATTCGCTCTCGGTCTTTTTGAAATCCACCTACCGGCAATTTACTCGATTCAATCGATTGGGCTTGCCCATCTTGCACAATCAAAAGCGGGCGGCTGGCTCCGGCAAACTCCATAATTTTTTTGGTGTGGTCAATCACACACAATGCCACGTCCATACCATCTTGGTTTTTGGTTACTTCTTGATTGAGGGCAATGCCGATGCTGTTGTGCAATTCGTCTAGAATCTCGTCGGGTTCGGTAATACCTTGCAATTTGATGATTTGATTCAAATACGAGTCCCCCAGCATAGTCATAAACGCTCCGGGCACACCGTGGCCGGTACAATCCAAAGCCGCCAAAATGGTTTTGCCATCACGGTGAGCATACCAATAAAAATCACCGCTTACAATATCGCGGGGGCGAAAAAGCACAAAATGGTCGGGCAGGCTTTCAAAAATTCGGCTGTTGCGGGGCAACATCGACTCCTGAATCCGCTTGGCATAGTTGATACTTGCCGTAATGTCTTTGTTTTTGCGCTCAATTTCTTTAAAAGTTGCCTCAAGGGTTTCGTTTTTGCGATTGATAGAGTCGTTTTGAATTTCGATTTTGTTTTTTTGCTCCTCGAGGGCATTGCTTTTGAGTTCAATTTCTTTCTTTTGTTGCTCAAGAATAGAATTGACTTTTTGTTGTTGGCGAAAGTTGCGAAAGATAATATAAGTTACAATCAATATTGAGGCTAAAACCACCAAAAACAAATAATTGATAATGGTCTGCCGGGCATTTTGTTCTTTGATAAGTTCTTTTTGCTGACGCTCAAGTTCCAGCCCTTTTTCGGCAAGTTCTTGGGCTTCTTTGCTACTGGCTTGTTGCTGGCGCAAGATACCTTCTTTGGTGTCCGAATAAAACTGATAGTATTGATAAGCCTTGCGAAAATCGTCTTGCGCCGCCGCCAATTGCGACATACCCAAGTAGGCGCGCTGGATTTCGGCTTTGTTGTCGATTCTTTGCCCCAAGTGTAGGAGTTGTTGATAGCAACGCATACTTTCCCGATAATCTTTCATTCGGAAAAAAGTTTCGCCCAAGCGGTTTAGGTTATAGGCAATCAAGGTTTTGTCGCTCAATGAGTCGGCAAGGTTGAGGGCTTCTTGATGATAAGAAATGGATTCACTGTATTCATTTTTTTTATAAAAAGCCGAACCCAAATTGGTGAGGGTACCGGTCATACCCTTGAGGTCGCCGGTTTGTTCGCGGATTTTGAGGGCTTGTTTATAATAATCGATGGCTCTATCAATATCCTCCACAAAAATATAAGTACTTCCCAGTTTGTTGTAGGAGTCCGCAACGCCGTTGCGGTCTTTTTCGCTTTCTTTGATGACCAAAGATTTGTTATAAAACTCAATAGCTTTGGCATAAGCCCCTTGGGTTTGATAAATCATTCCTAAGTTGTCGGTGCTATTGCGAATACCCACTCTATAGCGCAGTTGTTCGGCAATATCGAGGGCTTCTTCGGCAAATCGGCGGGCTTTGGTGGGGGTTTCTTTGAGGTATTTTTCGGCGAGTCGGTTCAGGATATTTACGCGACTTGTATCGTTTTTGGTGAGCTTTAATAAGTTTTCGAGCTTTTCAATCTCGATATCGGCTTGCGCCCACACCGAGTTTGAAAAGCTGATGCTTACCCAAAGTAATGCCAATAACCAAATCCGTAATTGTATTTTCATTCAAAATGCGTTTGAATCGCGCAAAAAGCCAATGATTAATAGATGCCTTGAATAGTTTGATAATTGATTGAAAATCAATGCTTTATCAACCATTACCCCAATTATTCTTAATTTTCTGATTGTTTGGAATACAAAACCCAAAGATAAAGATTTATTGATTTTTTCAAAATTTTTTTCATTTTTAAGCAAAACAGAAATTGCCATTAAAATCTTGGTATTAATGGCTAATTATCTGATTATCAAGCAGTTATATATTTTTTAGTAATCAAACAAACACAAAGTTTGTGATACTAAAAAAAACCGTTGGATTGGTCAAAAATGGGTTTTAGTCTTCGGGTTCGAAGGCAAACATATTGATTTTTAAGCCGGTATCTTTCATATAATCTTCGGCTTCTTCGGCAATACTGTCATCGTCTTCGGGGTAGTACCAATTGACGGTTACTTTGCCGCCATCGTCTTCATATTTTTTCAACACTCGCAGGACATTTAAAATACTGCGCGAAGAACTGGTATTGAAGTACGTAAGTTTGAAGTTGAAAGTCAAAGCTTTTTTTACTTCATTGATATAAGTCTCGAGCCAACTGATGATATTATTGTAAAATTCGTCGGTATCTTCCAAATAAGATTCGCCCGAAATTTCGCAAACGCCACTTGTAGCATTGAGTTTTACTTCAGGTATAAAATAAACGCCACTTTCGCCTTTGATTTCTAAGTTTTCCATATTGCGCTAAACAAACTTTTTAGATAAATAAGTAATAATTCAACCTTGATGTGTATAATTTATTGATAATGAACAAAATACATTTATCAAAAAACCTTATAAAAAATTACTATTGAGTCTTGGTTTGCAAAGGTAACTAAAATTTCGAGAAAATTAACAGGCAATTATCGGAGAGATAATCAGTATTTTCTATCAATTATTTGAAAAAATAGCCTCTTGCTAATCAGTATTTTAAATTATTTTATTTTACATTTTCAGGCGGTTTCGGCTTCACTCACTTCAGCGTTTTTTCTTACATTGACCACCAAGGCGTAGAAAGCAAAATCGCCCGGAAATTCTTTGATTTTGATTTCCAATTGGTTTTCGGCAGTGAGTGCCACTTGTACCAAGCCTATACCCGCGCCTTTGCTTTCTTCGCCTTTGGGGTCGTTGCGGAGTTGGCGTTTGTATTCGCGGAGGGCTTCGCGGTCAAGTGAGTTAATCACTTCAAATTTGCTTACCAATCGGTCAATGGCAGTTTTAAAGACCAAATTGCCGGTAATCAGCTTGTAGTGGTCGGGGGTATCGACAATGACCAGAGTACCTACTTTGTCTTTATTGCCAAAGTGATTTACTTCTTTGGAATAATAGAGTACATTTTGGGCTAATTCCATAAAAATGGCGAATACTTTTTTGCCCGTTTTGGGGTCTTCTTGCAATTTTTTTCGAATATCTCGGCTAAACTCCGACAAAAGCACATCGGTCAATGGTCCTTTATAAGAAAGCAACACATTATTCCGATTGATTTGGGTATGATATTCAAAAAAATTAAAATCTTTCACACTCATACAACTCTTGCAAATATGGCTACTAATTAAGCAAAAAACATACAATAATACAAATCTAATTGTGCAGGATATACAGGCTTTCTTACAGATGTAAGTTGTTTTATTGATTAATACTTTATAAGGGCTAACTATGTTTTAAAAAACCTAAAATCTCTTATTTTATTAAGCCAAAATTTTACCAATTTATGCTTGTTGGAGTTTTTTTGGCAAATAATCCAAAAAATATTTTCCAAAGCTGCCCTTATCCATTTAAAACTTCACAAGCCCGCCATCTTCGTTTGGTAAGGAGTGAAGATTGCGGGCTTGTGCTACGCAATTAAAAAGGCTTTTTGATCGAAGCGGCTCAATTCAAATTGGCAAAGTTTTAAACTTTTGCCGATGTTCAAAACCAATTAATTTTGGGTAAATAATTTTTATAAGCCTCAAGCTTGGAGCATTAGTAATATTTTTAAAATCAATAGTTCAGACAATTTCTAGTTATTTGCTAAGTACTTGATAATCAGTCAGAGGCAGACCATCACTTGCAAAAACTATCCGAAATATTGAAAATAAAATAAATAATTAAGAAATATAATCTATTGATAATCAGTAATTTATATAATTCCTAAGTTTTTCATTTCTCTCGAGGCTTCTCAATCAAATAATCGATTTATCGTCTTTGTCTTGTACAAAAACGACCAAAAGGGCGGCAATCAGCATTGATATTCCTCCCACAATCATTGCGTAAATGGCTTCACCACCAAAAAAGTTTTTGAGAACAAAACCCAAAATTGCCGCCGCCACAATTTGTGGAATGACAATGAAAAAGTTGAAAATACCCATATAAATACCCATTTTGTTGGGGGGCAAAGCTCCGGCTAAAATGGCGTAGGGCATCGTAAGAATACTCGCCCAAGCAAAGCCCACCCCGACCATTGAAAGCAAGAGCATTTCTTTATTGGGCATAAAATAAATAGAAATCAATCCTAAGCCTCCACAAAGCAAGCCGACCATATGGGCGGTTTTGCGGCTGGTTGCCATCGCAAAGGGAGGAAACAAAAAGGCAAATAAAGCAGATAAGCCGTTGTAAGTAGCAAACATAATTCCGACCCAATCGGCTCCATCATTATAGGCTTGTGAGCCGGTATCAGTCGCTTTAAAAATATGTGAAGTAACCGCCGAAGTAGTATAAATCCACATAGCAAACAAAGCCAACCACGAAAAAAACTGGACAAAGGCTAATTGGCGCATTGTGGCAGGCATATTGATAAAATCTGTGAAAATTTGGGCAAAACCTTCGCTTTCTTCGGTATGCGCTCCGCCGTTAAATTGTTCCATTTCGGCAGGCGAATATTCTTTGGTGTTGAATACAGTCCACATCACTGCTCCAAAAAAGGCAATTGCCCCCAAATAAAACGACCAGATTACGGTCTGGGGAATTTCGCCCGCGCCGGCTTTACTTGACATCCCTACCCAGTTGCTCAGGATATAAGGCAATGCCGAAGCCACGACTGCCCCCACCCCAATAAAAAAAGTTTGCATTGCAAAACCCACAGTGCGCTGACGGTCGGGTAGCATATCGCCCACAAAAGCCCGAAACGGCTCCATAGATATATTGATAGAAGCATCTAAAATCCACAACATACCCGCTGCCATCCACAAGGCTGAAGAGTGAGGCATAATAAGCAGAGCCAAAGATGCCAAAATAGCTCCTAAGGTAAAAAAAGGTCTTCGCCTGCCCCAGCGCGGGTGCCAGGTATGGTCGCTAAAATGTCCGATAATCGGCTGAACCAACAAGCCGGTAGTAGGGGCGGCAATCCAGAGAATAGCGATTTCGTCGACTTTTGCCCCGAGCGTTTCAAAAATTCGACTCACATTGGCATTTTGTAAAGCAAAGCCAAATTGGATGCCCAAAAAACCAAAATTCATATTCCATAGTTGCCAAAAGCTGAGATTGGGCTTCTCAACTTTGGTGATTTCTTTTTCTAACTGTACTGCCATTATTTAGAGATATTTAATTGATTATCAGTGAGTTATGTGCTTTTTATCAGTTTAAGATTAATTTTTTTTTATCTCAAGCCACTAAATTAACAAGGTTTTATAAAAAAACTAATATTATTTTGGATTTGGTGCAGTAATTGGCAAATTTTTTTTGGATTATTGCTAAACATTTTTTTTGGGCAAGATTTTTTGTGAACCAAACCCCCATAAAAAAAGCCAAATTCTTGACAATAATTGTTTTATCGCATTGGTAATTTATTGATTATCAGTATTTTATTTATTTTTGATATTCGTATATCTGCGCAAGAAAAAATGCTCAAATTTAACTTTTTTTATCGCAATTTTGGTCTTAAAATAGCGGGTTTGCGTTTATAAAAATATGGTGAAAATGGTGAAGATGGTGAAATCATAGACCCGAATGATTTTATTTGTTGATGGGTTAATTTGGAGAAAAGCCCCCTAGCCCGCCTTTGGCGGGAGAATTTTTGATTGGTTGATTTGTTGAATTTAATGACTTAATGACCCAAAAAATGACCTAATGACCAAAAAATCGAAGCTAGAAACTTAAAACTCAGAACTAAAAACTAGAAAAATGGAATACAAAGATTATTATAAAGTATTGGGGGTTGCCAAAAATGCTACTCAAGACGAAATAAAGAAAGCTTACAAAAAATTAGCCGTCAAGTTTCATCCCGACAAAAACCCCGGAGATAAAAAAGCTGAGGAGAAATTTAAAGAAATCACTGAGGCTTATGATGTTTTGGGCGATGTGGACAAACGCCGTAAGTACGACCGATTGGGGGCAAATTGGAAACAATACGAACAAACGGGTTTTGGTGATATTAACTTTGACTTTGACCTAAGCGAAATTTTTGGCAGAGCCGGTGGTGGTAATACCAGCAACAAAAGTGGGGGCAATGGGGGTGGTTTTTCGGATTTTTTCCGCCAGTTTTTTGGCGGAGATAGCGGTACTTATCAACAAAACTTCAAAGGGCAGGACTATAGCACGGAGGTTTATTTGACGATTGAGGAGGCTTATACCGGTACAACTCGAATGGTGGAGGTCAATGGAGAATCATTGCGAATGAATATCAAACCCGGAGTCGAGGACCAACAAAAACTCCGCATCAAAGGCAAAGGCGGCAAAGGTTCAAGCCCTGAGTTCAACGGAGACTTGCTTATCAAGGTAAATATTGCCAAACACCATATATTTGAACGCAAAGGTCTGGATTTGTATCAGGATATTGCCGTTGATTTATATACCGCCGTCTTGGGAGGGAAGGCAGAAGTAAAAACCATCAAAGGTACTACCATTAGCCTGAATATTCCCGCCGGCTCAGAAAATGGTAAAGTGCTGAGAATCAAGGATTTGGGTATGCCCGATTACAAACACCCCAACGTGTTTGGCAGTACCTATTTGAAAATTAATGTTTTGACTCCCCAAAATTTGAATGAAGAAGAACTTAAACTTTTTCAAAGGTTGGCAGAAATTAATAAGTCCAAAAAAATGTCCAGAAGCTAAGGAATTGTGAATTAATAATTACAATAGTTTGGACAGTTTCTGGTTTCTAAGCCCCCTGACCCCGGAGGGGGTTCTTTTCCTAGTTATTTGCTAAGTGATTGATTGTCAGCTAGTTATAAAAAATACTTGAAATAACATAACTAACTGATAATCAAGCACTTATAAAAAATATCCAAAGTATTGAATTAGGAATTAGGAATTATTTAATGCAAGTTGCCTAGCACCTGCAAACTCACTCAAAACCCCACCCCAAACACCTCTTAGCCTTTGGCGGAAGGGGCTTCATAATCAGCGAGTTATCGAGGCAGTGGTGGGGTTCAAAATATAATACTACGCAACTTACATTATGTAATCAACTGATTATCAACCATAGGAACAAGAAAAAAATAATGTAAATAATATTTTTTGGTAACATATTGATTTTCAAGTAATTACAAAATTATTCATTTTACATTATTCACTATTCATTCCATAGGCAGATACGGTCAATTAACTATCGAGGTATTTACACCAAATTTATCCATTTGCATAGCAAAAAGCCTTTATTTTTAAATCAAATCAAATAAATTTTTTACGCCGGGCGGAGTAGCTTTTACAAAACCTTCGCCAAACTCTACGCCAATCATTCGCCCAAATTCACGGGCGCGCGCCTCCAAAAAATAAATAAAATCGGGGGTCGAGATGGGGGTACTCGGCTCATTGTCAGTGGCTTCGCCCACAAAAAACTGCGTCTTGAATGCTCGTACCGATTCCATTTTAATCTGCCAATAAGGGCTAATATCTACTATCAAATCCGGCTCAAGATAGCGGTCTTGAATATAATGATACACTTGACGAGGTCGCCAAGGGGCTTGTATTTGTCCTTGGTCATCATAAGTAACGATTTTGCGCAAACCGGACAAAAAACAAGCATCTTTTGCCAGTTGTGAGGCGCGCCCGTGGTCGATGTGGCGGTCGTTGATGGCATTTGCCAATACGATTTCGGGTTGGAATTGCCGAATTTTGCGAATGACTTGTAATTGACTCTCGGCATCATTTTTAAAAAAGCCATCAGCCAAGCCCAAATTTTCGCGGGCTACCAAGCCCAAAATTTTGCTTGAAGCCTCAGCTTCGGCTTGGCGGGTTTCGGGCGTGCCACGTGTACCCAATTCGCCGCGTGTAAAATCTAAGAGACCTACTTTTTTGCCTAAAGCTACGTGCAAGGCAATCGTGCCGCTACAGCTCAATTCGGCATCGTCGGGATGGGCGCACATTGCCAAAATATCTAGTTTCATTGAATAATAAATTATTGATTGTTGGGGTTTTGCTTTATGAATAGAGTAGTTATATTTTTTTGAATTTTTTTGTAATCAATTGATAATCAATGAGTTATTTGGTTTTACTGGTTCTTCACCACTTTTCAGGAATGAGAATTTTTTTTCTGAAATTTATCAATTTCAGTGATTCTGAGCGAAGCGAAGAATCTGAAACTCTTGATAATC
>JALONJ010000574.1 GCA_025455045.1 Microscillaceae bacterium
TTGTTAAGATTGTTATGATAAAAATCCGCCTAATCTTAAAAATCATAAAAATCTGCGTTCTAATAAACGATTGATTAATCCTATTTTAAAACGGCTTCTTAGTAGTTAAAAAACTGTATAACAGTGTTACATAAAATATTTAAGGGTGCATTTCAAATTTACTACCTATAACCCTCTCCTTCGGAGAGGGCTAGGGTGAGGCAATAGAAACGCGTAAATTTGAAATGCACCCATATTTAAATAGTATAAACTATTGATAATCAATCGCTTACAAAGAATATCCGAAGTATCGGAAATATAAAAATTGCATTTTTTTGACACTTTTTTATTTTTTGCGTTAATTCAATATGGCAAACTAATAGCTACAAAATAAAATAAACAATTAGGAAATATAACCTGCTGATAATCAATGATTTGTATAATTCCTAATTCGTAATTGTTCATTCCTAATTCCAACCTAAACCCCAATATAATGAATACTCCACAATTGCAAAAGCAAAATTATCAAGAGAAAGAATATAAATCCCTGATCATCAAGGCTTTAAAAGCAAAACCTCAAGGAGCAAGCTTGAGCGAAGTGGTAGTAGCTACGGGTTTGCCTACCGAATGGGCAGATTATACGCTTAGGCAATTGTTGAATGATTTTCCGGCTTATCTCGAGATTAATGAGCAACGAGAGCTGATTTATAAATTTGATTTTAGCCCCCAAGAAAAATCCTTGTGGGAAAACGCCCAAGCCGGTATAGCTTGGGTTCTTCAGTTGCTTTGGCAAATTTTTACTTTCGGCTTCAAGTTTTGGATTGTGTTGATGTTGTTTACTTATCTATTGTTCAATGCTTTGGTGCTGTTGGCGGCGATTATTGGCATTACGCGGAGTGGAGATTTGCTCGAGGGGGCTTTTCGTTTATTTGGTGGCGGTGTGCAAGAGCTTTGGAAAATGATTTGGCGCACCGACCGAACCAAAAACGGCGTAATTCATCAAGTATTTTCTTATGTTTTTGGGCAAAGCAACCCGCAAACCGGCAAACTAGCCTTAGAAAAGTTGATTTTAAGACAAATCAGCCAGCAAAATGGCGTACTATTAGTTTCCGATATTGTTCAACTCACCGGCTGGTCGGTGCGCGAAGCCCAAAATCAGGCGGCAAAACTTTTGGCAAATTACCAAGGTGATGCCGAAGTTACAGATGAAGGCATCATTGTATATAAATTTCCCGAATTAGCCCAAAAATCCGCCTCCGACCAAGCTGCTAAACCGATTTGGGAACGCCTCATACCCAATGTCAAAATGAATGACAACGAAAAATCGGTCAATCGTGCCATTATGGGCGTAAATGCCTTTAATATTGTGATGGCTTTTGTCTCCACTTTTATTATTCAATTGTATCTTTTTGAAGATACGACTATGCCCGAGTGGATTATTTTATTTAGCTTGATGATTCCTTTGATTTTCTCAATTATTTTCTTTTTGATTCCTTTGGGCAGAATGCCTTTTGTTTTTTGGGCAAATCAAAAAATCGACCGTCAAAATCGCGCTTATATCATTTTGGGCGAAATTTTCAAACGCTTACCGCAAGCAATCTACCCGCAGCAATTTATTCCCGACATTGACAAACGCATAAGCCAAAAAGCCATTGACCAAACTCGAGAATTGTTCAACGCACAAACCATCGCTCTCGAAGCCGATAGTTTGATTGATATGGGCGGCAAATCCTACTTTGATTTTGAACAAATCAATCGAGAATTGGCTTGGAAATTGGGAAAATAGATTTTTTCGTTTTATCTTGAAGCTCGATTTTGAAAAATTACTTTTTTATAACTAATTCATTATCAAATAATTAAGTTTTAATCTTACCAAGAAACTTTAAATAACAATGAAAATAACCTATAATTCGCCCGTTGTATTAACCTATACCTTGATTTGTGTGATTATTACCGCCTTAGATACTTTTGGCTCAACCGGCGGACAACCCGGCTGGCTGTCGCAGGCTTTGTTTACCGTATATCCGTTTGGGTATGATGTAATGAGTCTCTCCAATCCGATTACCTATTTTCGCTTGTTTTCGCACGCAATGGGGCACGCGGGCTGGGAGCATTTGGTTGGTAATTTCACCTTTATTTTGCTCATTGGACCTATTTTGGAAGAAAAATACGGCTCGCGCCGTTTGTTGATAATGATTTTTTTGACTGCACTTATCACCGGTGTTTTAAATGCTTCTTTGTTTAGCCAAGGACTTTTGGGGGCAAGTGGCATTGTATTTATGATGATTTTGCTGGTTTCGTTTACCAATACCAAACGCGGCACTTTGCCTTTGACTTTTATTTTGATTGCCTTGTTGTTTTTGGGTAAAGAAATTTATCACGCCTTACAACCCGACCAAATTTCCCAATTTGCGCACATCATCGGCGGGATTTTTGGTGGCGTATTTGGTTATTTGGTCAATAATATGCCCGAAAAAAGTGCCGGTACTTCTACTCCCAGCAATTTGGGCTTGTAATTATCCTCAAAACTAATTGGATTTTGAACTTCGGCAAAGTTTAAAACTTTGCCGAAGATAAATGAAACGATTTTTATCAGAAAAACTACTTTTGATGAGCTATGATTTACCAGCTTTGATTCTCCACTTTTTCAACTCTGCCTCATTTCCATATTGGGCGAGTATTTTTAGCTCACCAGTACCTTATTTTTGAAACTTACGCTCAAAATATTGAAAAGCCTCGTTGATTTTTTGCGAGATTTGTTGGGCAATTTGTTGTTTTTCGCTATTGCCGGCATAGCGGTCAGGGTGGTATTTTTTCATTGCTTTTTTGTAGGCGGTTTTGATGGCATCAAAATCTTGAGTCGGATTGATTTCCAAAGCATCAAAATATTTGGCTTCTTGGCGAATTTGGGCTTGTTGAGCCTGCTGTTGGGCGGTTTGTTGCTGGTTGCGAAATCTTTGGTAGGCTTGATAGGCGGCTTCGCGGTCGGCGGGCGAGGCTTTTTGGTGGGTTTCGTCCGAAAAAACGCTAAAAAATTGCTCAAACAGGCTTTTTTCGGTTTTAGAGCTTTGTGCGGTCTTTTTTTCGTCATAAACCCCCGCCCAATCATTCCATTCAATTTTTAAAAATTCAATAAATCTATCTACTAACATATTTTTTGAAATATTTTAAATATCTGATTATCAATTAGTTATGTATTAAAATTAGCCAAGAAATCGTTTTTTTATCCAAATCATTTAGAAATTAATTAATTTCATTACAAAAAGTCTAATACCTTGACTATCAATGGCTTATAAGTTTTTTGAAATAAAATTTCGGTTCTGTAAGTTGCTTGTGGGGACACAAGCAACGGCGTAGTTGCTTGTGGGGACACAAGCAACGGCGTAGAAATTAATTAATTTCATTACAAAAAGTCTAATACCTTGACTATCAATGGCTTATAAGTTTTTTGAAATAAAATTTCGGTTCCGTAAGTTGCTTGTGGGGACACAAGCAACGGCGTGAGGCACAAGCAACGGCGTAGTTGTTTGTGAGGACACAAGCAACGGCGTGAGGCACAAGCAACGGCGTAGTTGTTTGTGAG
>JALONJ010000575.1 GCA_025455045.1 Microscillaceae bacterium
TTCAATATGCCCAAATTTTATTTGGGCAAAATATCAAAGAGTTCCTTAATACAACTAGAAGTTAACATTACTGCCCCGGAGGGGGTTCTTTTCCGATTTTTTTCGTTAAGTGCTTGATAATCAGTTAGTTATAAGAAATATTTAAAATAGCATAACTGGCTGATAATCAATTACTTATAAAAACTGCCCGAAGTATTGACAAAATTTATTTGTAAAAATACTAAAAACTAATTTAAAACTTCCACGGTGGGAGTTGCTGGCTAATTATGACCAAGACTTATCCTCCTTTGGCTTTTAACAATTTTTAACCAATTGCTTTAACACATTTTAACGCGATGAGTGTATTATGAACATAAGGTCTCAACTACCTTTACAGCCATTCATTACCTTTAAATACTTCAAATGATGAAAACTACCACTATTATTTTTTTTCAAGTATTCATTTTTAGTTATGTGTTTGATTTTCAAGCTATTTTTGCTCAATCAGACACTATTGCCGAAAAACCAAGCAAAGAAAAAAGCAGTATCAAGCGTTACAAAAACGAAATCGCCATTGACCTGTCGGGGACTAACTTAATTCCTTTTGTAAATTATAGTTGGTCTGGCTACTATTATCCTTTTGAGTCTGGCGGTAGATACAGTTCGTTGCTTTATAGAAGATACAAAGTAAAAAAGAAAGATGTTGCCAACAGTCCGGGCATCAAAGATGTAGTATTGTATGCCAATCGACTGCGATTAGGTACTTATTTTGCCAACAATGATTTAAATAAGTCTATTAGCTCTACCAATAGTCAGGGGTATAATGCATCGCTAAATTTGCCCACACGAGAAGGTTATTTTATTTTTACAAGATTTGGACGCGAGATTCAAGAAAATTTTGGGAATTTTCAATTGCACTATGGACTTGATGTAGTGATTGATTACAATAGAGCTAGAAATACAGAAGATTATTACCAATTTAACAATGATTTAGGTAGGTACGACATTGCAAGCATTTATGAAGCCCGAGCGAATACTTTAAGGTTTGGATTATCTCCTTTAATTGGTTTCAAGTATTTTTTGAGTTCTCGAATATCTTTTTCTACCGAAGCGGTTTTTGATATTTTGTATCGTTTTGAAAAATTGGAAACATCTTGGGAAAATAAACGCCCGCAACTAGATTTGGATAAAACTGAAACAGTGGTACGGCGGCAGGGAGTTTTGGCGGCAATCTATCCGATTTATACTATTAATCTAGGCTTTCATTTTTAATTTGGTTACAACAATAGTTCGGACAGTTTCTAGTTCCGAACTATTTGTTAAACAATTGGTAATCAATTAGTTGTATTAAAAAACAATTCTCGACAACTTCAAAGAAATTGTTTGGTTTAGATGCTGTCTAAACTCATTTACGCACGCAGGCTAGACAGCCCGCGATACAATTTTCTTGAAAAGTGGCGAAAAACCATTATTATATTCAAAATAAAATGGTTTTTTAAAAATAGCTCGATTTTTCCATAGCAACGGGTTTGCAAACCCGTTGCTATGGAAAAATCACAATGTTTGAGTATAATTCCTAAATTCCTAATAGCCCCACTCCACAAATATTTTTTGTTATAAAAAACCGCCTTCCTTCAAACTTTTTCCCGAAATTTCGCTTTATTCTTCAATTTTTAATTGGTAATCTGCGGTTTGAAATTATAAAAATTATGAAAAAATGCTATATCTTCCTGATTTTCAACTTGTTAAGCAATTTAATTATCGCACAAGACCGCTACATTGGGCGCAATTTTAGCACTCGCTCCGAAGTAATCGCCCAAAACGGGATGGTTTGCACCAGCCAGCCTTTGGCTACCCAAATCGGACTGGATATTCTCAAAAGAGGCGGAACTGCCATTGATGCCGCCATTGCCACCAATGCTGCTTTGGGTTTGATGGAGCCGACCGGCAATGGCATAGGCGGCGATTTGTTTGCGATTGTGTGGGATGCCAAAACCCAAAAATTGTATGGCTTAAATGCTTCGGGTCGCTCGCCTAAGTCCTTGACTATCAAATACTTCAAAGAAAAAGGCTTGAAGAAAATTCCGGCTTATGGAGCTTTGCCGGTAAGTGTGCCGGGCTGTGTGGACGGTTGGTTTGAGTTGCACAAAAAATTTGGCAAGCTCAAAATGGACGAAATTCTCGCTCCGGCAATTCAATATGCCGAAAAAGGCTTTCCCGTTTCCGAATTGATAGCCTCGTATATGGCGCGCAGTTTTAATGGAATGAAGGATTATCCCAACTTCAAAGAAGTGTATTCGATAGATGGCAAACCCATTCAAAAAGGCGATGTATTTCGTAACCCTCTGTTAGCCAATACTTTACGCAAAATTGCTAAAGGTGGGCGCGATGAATTTTACAAAGGCAGTATCGCCAAAACCATCGCCGATTTTATCCAAAAACAAGGCGGATTTTTGAGTTATGAAGATTTGGCTACGCATACTTCGGAGTGGATTGACCCCGTCTCGACCAATTATCGCGGCTATGATGTGTGGGAATTACCACCCAACGGACAAGGAATTGGCGTATTGCAAATGCTGAATATTTTGGAAGGTTTTGAATTTAAAAAAGAGGATTATGGCACTGCCAAACACGTGCATTTATTTACCGAAGCCAAAAAATTGGTATTTGAAGACCGTGCCAAATACTACGCCGACCCCAATTTTGCCAAAGTACCTACTAAAGAATTGATTTCCAAAGAATACGCCGCTCGCCGAAGGGCTTTGATTAACCTCAATCGGGCTAAAAGCGACTACGAAGCCGGTCAGCCCTTTGCCAATGAAACAATTTATATGACCGTAGCCGACAAAGATGGCAATATGGTTTCGTTGATTCAAAGCAATTATCGCGGAATGGGTTCGGGAATGATTCCCGATGGGTTGGGTTTTATGTTGCAAGACCGAGGCGAGTTATTCAACTTGGACGAAAACCACGCCAATGCCCTTGTGCCGGGCAAACGCCCTTTTCATACCATTATTCCGGCATTTGTTACCAAAGACGGCAAGCCATTTATGAGTTTGGGCGTAATGGGCGGTGATTATCAAATCATTGGGCATTGCGAAATTATTATGAATGTAATTGATTTTGGAATGAATATTCAAGAAGCCGGTGATGCCCCTCGGATGGATCATTCCGGCTCATCAGACCCTACGGGAGCGGAGGAGCGCGACCCGCGCGGGGGCGAAATCACGCTAGAAAGCGGCTTTTCGTTTGAGGTTATCCAACAATTGATGCGGATGGGGCATAAAGTAGGATACCGCTTGGGCGAATACGGTGGTTATCAGGCAATTATGTGGGATGACAAGAAAAAAGTGTATTACGGAGCTTCCGAATCGCGCAAAGATGGGCAAGCGGCGGGGTATTAGGGCTTAATGAAGAATGAATAGTGAAGAATTAATAATTCATAAACCTTTGAAAATCAGATAGTTACTAAATAATTCAGGCCCTATCGTTAATTTGGTTAATTCATAGTAATTTTTCAAGATTATTTAAACCCTAAGGGTTTTAAAAACCCTTAGGGTTTGGACTCAATCCCCAAATTAACAAGTTAATAAAAATTTTATAAGTCATTGATAATCAAGCACTTATCCATAGCGGGAATTGCTGAAAGTAAACAATTGAATGGTTCTTTACCCATTTTGAGGAAATTATGGCTTTATTCTAAGCCTCAACTCATTTACGCGGGCAGGCTAGACAGCCTGCATTACAATTTTCCTGAA
>JALONJ010000576.1 GCA_025455045.1 Microscillaceae bacterium
AATGCTGATTATCAATTACTTATATATTTTGTTATTTTTATAAATATAAAAGTTAAAATATAAAAGTTTTGTTCAATTATTTTACAGTGGGAATTGCTGAAGTTGTTTTTTCAAATATTACTAAGTATCTGAAAATCAATACTTTACATTAAAACTTTGATTCTTATCACCTTTACAGATAAAGTGTTTTTTTCAGAGGCGTGAAGAAGCAAATTTTTGATTTTTTTAAATAAAACCATCTGTAAAAAAAATAAGCCAATCAAATAATTTTGATTGGCTTTTATTTATAAACACCTGATTATCAACGAGTTATAAAAAAATATTATACCAACATTCTTACGGGGGCTTCCAACAAGTCTTTAAGCGTTTTGAGGAATGCCGCGCCGCTTGCGCCATCCACTACGCGGTGGTCGCACGAGAGCGTAACCTTCATAATGTTGCCAATGACCAACTGCCCGTCTTTGACCACGCCGGTTTGTTTGATAGCCCCAACTGCCAAAATACAAGAGTCGGGCGGATTGATAATTGCCGTAAACTCATCAATGCCAAACATACCTAAGTTGCTGATAGAGAAGGTATTACCAGCCCAATCGGCGGGTTGGAGCTTTTTGTTTTTGGCTTTTCCGGCAAGGTCTTTGGTTTCGGCGGAGATTTGGGTCAAGGTTTTTTGGTCGGCAAAGCGCACTACCGGCACGAGCAAGCCTTCATCAACGGCTACGGCTACCCCGATATGGACGTGGTGATTGATGCGGATTTTGTCGCCCAGCCACGATGAATTGACCGCCGGGTGTTGGCGCAGCGCAATGGCGGCGGCTTTGACCACCATATCATTGAACGATATTTTGTTGGGGGCAATCATTGCATTGATTTGCTCGCGCGATTTCATTGCCTCGTCCATATTTATTTCCATCGTAAGGTAGAAGTGCGGAGCCGTAAACTTGCTTTCTGCCAAACGTTTGGCAATGGTTTTACGCATTTGTGTAACCGGCACTTCCTCAAAACTTTCTTGCCCAAAAGTGGCAGTGCTTACTGTCACCGGTTTGGTTTCGGTTTTGGCAGTGGTTTCGCTTGGTTTTGCCGAAGGCACAAAAGATTCAATGTCTTTTTTCACAATGCGCCCGCCTTCGCCTGTACCTTTGACTTGGCTTAGGTTGATGCCTTTATCTTGAGCCAGTTTTTTTGCCAAAGGCGAAACTTTGATGCGTCCGTTGGCGGTTTCAACTATGATTTCGGTTTTTTCTTCGGCTTTGGCTTGTCCGTTGGTCGCTATGGCAGTTTTTTCTTCAGTTTTTGCCGGTATAGTTGCGCCACCACCTTTGAATTGGTCGATAAGAGCTTGGTAATTGGCACCGGCTTCGCCCACAATATACAGCAATCCATCAATGGCAACTGAGCCACCATTCTCGACTGCGACATACAAAAGTGTGCCTTTTTCATAATTCTCGAGTTCCATCGTGGCTTTGTCGGTCTCGACTTCGGCAATGATGTCGCCGGGTTTGAGGACATCGCCTACTTTTTTGAGCCAATTGGCAACTACGCCTTCTTCCATGGTGTCGCTCATTTTGGGCATTGTTACCACTTTGGCATTCGTAACTGCTACGGTGGCTACCGGCGTTTCAACTTTGGCTTCCGCTACCACTACGGTTTCGGCAGCATTGGAAGTAGTTGATTTTGAGGCAGTTGCCCCTCCCCCACCCAATAAATCTTGGAAATCTTCGCCGGCTTTGCCAATAATGCAAAGCAAATCATCGACTTTGACGGTCGATTTTTCGGGAGCTTGCCAAAGCATTACTCCGGCGGTGATTTCTTCGTATTCCATGGTAGCTTTGTCGGTCTCGATTTCAGCAATTACATCGCCTGATTTTATGGTATCGCCCACTTTTTTGAGCCAAGTGGCAATTACGCCTTCTTCCATTGTATCGCTCATTTTGGGCATCAATATCTTAGTAGCCATATATAATTATGTGTTGATTTATTGATTTAGAGATTTGCTGAATTTTTAAATTTTTTGATTGGTAAAGCCAAAAATAAAGTTATTCTTAAGATATTCAAAAAAAAAGCCAAAAGGCTTAGGAAATTCGTTTTAAAAAGGTCTCGATTTGAGTGAGGAAATGGCGGAAGCTAAATGAATGTTTGGCTAAAAAAGCAATATCCACCTTCTGGGAATATTCATTTAAAAGTAAAATTTTGGCTTCCGAGAGTCTTTTCCCTTCGTTATCTTTGGGATAAACATTGTTTTTAATACGATTTTTCTTTTGTTCTTCAAATATTTCAATTTGGCTATTTTCATTAAAATCCAATTTTCGCCTTTCTTTGATATATCTAAACCAATATTCGGTACAGCGTATTGGAACAAAAATAATCACTTGGTTTTGATGCGATAAAAGGCTGTTTGTCAAGCGGTTATATATTTCTTCAAAAACCTCAACTTGTTTGGCACCGGCATCTCTCGCCAGAAAAAAAATATTCTGTTCAAATTTTGTCAAGCCTTGTTCGCAGATTTCAGCACAAAATTTTTCAAATTGATTTCTGCCTTCTGCCACCAAAGTAAATTCCTCGGCAAATTTTTCATCTTTTAAAAACTCAATATTTGATGCTTGACCCAAAAAATCTACAATTTGTGGTAAAATACTTTCTAAAAATACTGCTTGGGCAATATCTTCGACAAAATATCCATATTTAAGACTTTGCATAAGCAATATTTTCAGGCGTTCCACCAAAAAACCCAGTTATCCAACGTTCCCCCAAATCGCGGGTGTAATCTATTTCTACTCCTTTGGCTTCATCAGCTTGTTCTAGCGGTTCAATTACATCGGTCAAAAGATTTTTGACTTGGGTTGCGCCATCATCGTCTTTATCAAAAATAAAAACCCCTTGCGGAAAATCTTTGAATTGGTCAAGCACCAATGGACTATGGGTGGTAAGTATCACTTGAATTTTTTTCTGTTCGGCAAGGTCAAAAATAAATTTCATCACTTCCTTAATCCTACGCGGATGAGTACCGCGCTCCGGCTCTTCCAACAACAACAACTTAGGCGGGTTGGGCTGGTGAATAATTGCCAACAAAGCCAAAAAGTATAAAGTGCCTTCGGAGAGTTCTTCTGCCCAGTAGGTGTTACCGAATTTATCTGCCAAGCCGAGTTTTTTAAAAGTCTGATTACCAAAGAGTTTGCGTTCTTCGCTATCTAAGGAAGGCTCAACTTTTTGAAATCTTAAATCAATAAATTCTTCTAAACAAGTATGTAAATCGCGCACAATATTTTGATAAACTTCAGGAAATTCATCTCGCATATTATCTAAAAAAGCGACTAAATTGGAAGCATTGGCATTGACTGATTTTTCACCAGTTAAAGGATATGGTTTAGTAAGTTTAGATGAATCGGGTTGATAGATTTTTAAGTTTTCAAATGTTTCCACAAGTTGTGTTTCAAAAACATCATAAGTAGCAAACTCTTTCAGGAAACCACCAAATTTTATATGCTCTAATTCTTGTATTTTGGATCCAGGGTTATGTCTATATATAGTAAAATCACCTTTATTCCCTTTTGATGTAAATATTTTATAAATATCATCCTCATCAAATGGATTTATCATAAAATTAGTATTTTTAAAAACTTGCAATCTAAATTCATAAAAAAATTTAAGAATATAATCTAAATCATTTATTATAAAATCATCTTTAATCTCATTTTGTGCAAAACCAACTAATTGACTATATTCTAAGCCTTTCAATGCACTATATAATTCCAAAGCATAAAGATATTCATAATTTGGCTTTTCTTTTTTTGTTAAATTAATTGTGATTGGGTTATATTTTCCTTTTGAAGAAATTATAACTTCTTTTTTTTGAAAACAGATTCTTTTAAATTGTTCATCATTTTTTGGAACTTGATCATTTATGAAATTTCTAAAAAACTCCAAAGCCTTCAAAAAATTAGTTTTGCCGGAATTATTTGCGCCAATCAACACATTTACATCTTGCAAATTGAGCGTTACATTTTGGAGGCTGCGGAAGTTTTGGATAGTGATTTTTTGCAACATATACCTGCTTTGTTTTTTCTATTCAAAATTAACTAAAATTTAATAATTTTTTTGCCGATATTTATGATAAATTGGAATCAAAAAAATACTCGAGAGTGTTAATACCTTATCATAAAACAATATATGGCTTGTATTCAAAAAGGTTGTAATATCATTATCAATAGTTTTTTGGTGATATTTTTTTCGGGGGTTTTATTCGTGTGGGTTTTGGGTTTGCTGGATTTAATTCATACTCCCGATGACGATGACTACTTGGGGGGCAATTCAAAAAACGAAATTGATTATACCGATACTTTGAGCAATTTTGCCGGAAAATACGATTCTATTTTCCCGTGCTATAGCCACCACAAATTGGTACGTCACCTTTGCCAGTGGCGCAATGAGCAAAACCAAGCCTACCACGGCAGGTTTGTATTGGCTACCCAATTGGCTTGTGAATCCGAAAAACATCGCCAAAACCTCCGCGAGCCTAGCGACTCGAGTACTTATTGGGGCGTAGTATATGCACATTTATACGCCAACGATTACAACAAAATGCCCAAAGTATATGAGCAGTTTGCCCAAATAGCTCAATCGCGCCGTCTCAATCAATATCAGTTTGCCGAAATGGTCATCAACTTTGTGCAAAGTATGCCTTACATACTTATCCATCCCAATTCTTGCGAAGAAGACCGGGGACGCAACCCATTTTCTGATGCTTACCACCGCGACCGCCTGCCTTGCTTGCCCAATCGCCGTTTTGGCTTACAGTCGCCCTTAGAATTTATGTACAATCTGAAAGGTGATTGCGATACCCGCGCTTTATTTGCTTATACTGTTTTGGGGCATTTTGGCTACGATGTAGTCGTTTTGGGCAGTTCGCGGCACGCTATGCTGGGTATCAACCTACCTGCGCAAGGCTATCATTTGCAACATCAAGGCAAAAAATACTTTTTTTGGGAAACCACTGCCAAAGGCTACAGCTTGGGTATGATTCCGCCCGAATTTCAAAAAGACAACTGGAGTTTTTCATTATATCGCCCACCGCAAGTAAATAAGAATGATTAATTATCAATAGTTGCGAGTTGCTTGTTTTGGGTTGATTGTTCAGGGTCATTTTGCTAAGTACCTGATAATCAGATATTTATATAAAAAACTTGGTTCTTCACCAATTTTCAGGGAAATTTGTAACGCAGGCTGTCTAGCCTACCCGCGCAAATCAGTTGAGACTTAGCATAAAGCTAGAATTTGCTCAAAATGCGCAAAGAATCTTATAAATGGTTCTTCACCACTTTTTAGGAATATAGAAAAAATATGCGACGACTTTGTCATTCTGAGCGTAGCGAAGAATCTGAGGTACTTGATAATCAACGCTTT
>JALONJ010000577.1 GCA_025455045.1 Microscillaceae bacterium
GGAAATCAAATTGTTTTCAAAATTGAACTCATTGATTCTCAAGCCATTCGCTGTAATCGAAATTTGATTTTTTCTTTCAATGTTTTGCGTTTGGGCTTGAATATTTACTTCACAATTCGAGGTTTCAAAAGGATTTTGAGTTGGCGCAGTAATTTGCACAGTCGGAACTACCACTGGCGGAGTACAACGCACCACGGTTTCATCGGTGGCTGTACCTCCGGCATTGCTGACCGAAATTTTAATGGTTGTACTGGCTTGGGCAAGGATTGGAAATGAAATTACATTATTTGCAAAGTTAAAATTACTGATTACCAAGCCATTCGCTGTAACCATAATTTGATTGCGCTGACTAATGTTTTGCGTTTGCGCTTGAATATTCACTTCACAAGTAGTCGTCTCAAACGGGTTTTGGCTTGGCTCAGTAATGCGAACCGTAGGGGCTAAAACCGGCGGAATACAACGCACTACAGTCTCGTCGCTTGCCGTACCTCCGGCATTGCTGACGGTAATTTTGATAGTGGTAACTTCGCTGGCACGAACCGGGAAACTGATTCGATTATTAGCAAAATTGAAATTAGCAATATTTTGCCCATTGGCAGTAATTCGAATTTGACTGCGTTGTTCAATATTTTGCGTTTGGGCTTGGACGGTCAAATCACAATTCGAAGTTTCAAAAGGGTTTTGTGCCGGATTTACAATGGCTACAGTGGGCGTAAGTACCGGCGGCACACAGCGAATCATCACCTCATCGCTGGAAGTTCCGGCGGCATTGGTAGCCCGAATAGTGATGTTGGCACTTTGGCTAATTTCAGTATCCAAAGTCAAAACGCCATTGTTGGCATCAAACAAAAAGGCTTTGGGGGTATTATTGACCCTTACCTCAATTTGATTAGGAGAGGTAATGTTGCCAATATTTGCCCGCACTTGCTCAAAGCAATTGACCGAATTATAAGGATTGCTTGCGGGAGTTTGAATATTGACTGTGGGAGGCAAAATCCTTACTTTACATTCAATTGAGACTTCACGCTCGGCACGTCCGCCAGTGTTTTGTGCTACAATCAGATAACGCGCCAGCCCTTCACCATCGGACAAGAAAGTAAGCGTGCGGCTTCGAGAATCCCACTGCCAGCTACTTTGTGAAAGTCGGGCATTATTTTTATACACTGTGATTTGATTGCTGGAATTGACATTATTTACCCTAACTCGCACATTATAAGGACAATCATAGGTCTCAAAACGTGGATTGCTGGGGTCTAACAAAGCAATCGTGGGGGCAGGCTCAACCGGCGGCGGATTATCAACCCGACAGCTCAAAGTCTGATTTTGCACATCAGTTCCGCCTTCGGTTTGCGCGGTAATGCGCACCTGAGTAGGCACGCCCGACAATTGCAAACTGACCGAAAGCCTGCCCGTTGTCGGATTGTAGTTAAATTGGGAAGGATTGAGGGCAAAGTTATTAATTTCTACGTTAATCTGGTCTTTGCGAGGTACATTGCGCAAATCAGCTTGCAAAATAAAATCGCAATTAAATGAATTATGAGGGTTGCTACTCGGATTGATAATCACAATCGCCGGAGCCGGTGTAACCACCCTTTGAGTACAACTAAAGCTCACTCTTGCCGAAGCTTCGCCGCCTTGATTGGTAACTCGAATTACAAAATCGGTATTTTCTTGAATTTGACCACGAATTTCCAGTATTCCACTGTTGGGGTCAAAAGAATAATCTGCCGAGTTGAGGGACAAGCCATTAGCCAAAACAGTTATTTGATTTTTATTGCTCACATTGCGCAATTGGGCGCGAATATTGGCTTCACAACTGGCATTAATCGAAGCAGTAGGCGACAAAATTGTAACCGTAGGCGGCAAAACTACTGGGGTTACTCGCTCACAAGTCAAATTGAGGGTTTGGCGGGTGCTACCTTCTTGATTGGCAACCAAAATTTCAAAAGCTGTATTGCCACTGATGCGCCTACGAATCACAATGCGTCCCGAATTGCTGTCAAAAGAATATTCGGCTGAGGATAAGCGCACTCCATTTGCCATAATTTGAATTTGGGAAATAGAAGTAATGTGCTTGGTTTCCAACTCGATGTAGCTCTCGCAAAAACTATTGACTTCGGAGCGTAAAGTAACCAAGGTTGGTTGATAATAAATGACCGCAGTACGAGCCGTTCTGCGCCCAAAAATTCTAAAATTGACCCAAAAATTAGAATAGTGATGAATGTCATTCCGATTTTCGAGTTGATTGTTTTTGTTCCAGCGTTGCCCATCTAGTAAATCGGTCATAGGCAAAGTAACTTTATGCTCAAAGCCCAAAGCCGCCCCATCGCCCAATTTGACCTTAAAACCTGCGCCAAATCCGGGAGCAAAAACCGAACTGGGTTGGTCTTCATTTTCGGCGGGTGATTCATATACTCGATCGCGGAGGTCTTTCAAATTCATTCGGGCTATGCCACTCAAAGGTGATACAGATGAATAATCATAAATATTGCCATTCGCGCCTAGCTGGTCAATCATTGTGGTATAGGTAGCCAGTCCGATACCGCCAAACAAATAAGGCGAAATGCCCGAGCGATGCCAAGCGCGGTTGAGAAACACTTTGAGTTCAAGTCCCAACTCTCCGGTGGTGGTGAAGTAATTATGGTAAATATCCTCTCCACTATAATTAAGGGTAGAGTTATAAGTTCCATTTAAGGCTGGATTGTTGAGATAATTGGTAGAAGGAGTCAAATCGCCGCCCCAAGTATAACTAGCCAACACCCGCCCACGCAAAGACCAACCCAAGTAGGGCGTTTTGCGGCGAGTGAGGTATTTTTCCAGAGTTCCCCCCCAGCCTACGCCTAAGCGGGTGCGAACATCAGCCTGTTGCCAAGCCATACCGGCATTAAAACCCAAAAACCAACTGCCTCGCGGATAGGCAATATCAGAGTCGGTTTGGGCTTGACCAAAAGAGTAAGAAAGGAGTATGAAGGTGAAAAGAAGTAATAATCTTTTCATAAAAATTAGGTTAGATTTTTATTAATTATTTGATTATCAGGTATTTATAATATTTTACAAATTTTTATAAAATATTTTACAAAGCAAATTCTTGAAAAACATAACGCCACCTACCAGCAAAATCTTATTCAAAATTAAGTTTTGTTTTGGTTAAAAAAAGTTAATTTGAGTTTTTGCGCGAAAATGCCCGAATTTAGCAAAAAAATGGGAGATAGCCGATTATTTTTAGCTTATAGAAAAATATTATCTCAAAAATGTGTCTTACCCCATCATTAGTAATCAATGATTTGTCAGGATATTAGCTTTGGTATGAAAAAACGTGAGAGATTTATGTGATTTTTGCAGTTTTTGATTGAATAATGATAATTTGTATAACTAGCTGATTATCAGATAATTAGTAAATAAATCGGAACTAAATCCCCTCGGGGCAGACGGCTTAGAAACCGTCCGAACTATTGTTAATTAACGTGAATATTTTTATAACTAATTGATAATCAAATAATTATAATGTAAAAAATACATTTTTTCGGTAAATTATAAATTATGTTTAAAATAAA
>JALONJ010000578.1 GCA_025455045.1 Microscillaceae bacterium
GCAGATTGTTAAGATTGTGATGATAAAAATCTGCCTAATCTTAAAAATCATAAAAATCTGCGTTCTAATCAACGATTGATTAATCCTATTTTGAAACAGTTCCTTAGCTTAACAACATTGCCCTAAAGGGGCTATTAACTCGTAAAACATTGATTATCAGTAATTTAAAAACCAACAATATACCTTCAATTGTTTTTATATTGATACTCCCAAACAACGCAGTAATGATCTCGTTTGAGGCATTTTTCCATTTTAGTTATTGCCAGCCTTGTACCAATGCCAAAAACTCGTCTTGCAATTCTTCGGTTTTGTTGGTGGCATACCATTTATGGACATACTCGGCAAAGGTTTTGAAGTCAAAGTCCGTTTTTTTCTTCTCTGCCATCACCCAGTCTTGGAGAGTGCTTGGGCGTGGTCCCCAAGTACCAAGCTCTTCGCCCGATTCGGCATCTATACAAATGAGTTTGGGTATGGCGCGCCCGCCGTTGGTCAGGTAATTGTCCATAATGGGCAAGTTTTCGTCACGCAACAAAAATTTCAGCTCAATTTTTGGGTTAATTTCTGCCATTTTGACAATTGTGGGTATGTTTTGGGCGGCATCGCCACACCAGCCTTCGGTCAATACTACCCAGATCAAAGGGCGATTGATGGCTTCCAGAGCGGTTTTTAAATCTTCGCGTATGATGGCAGTTTTGTCCCAACGATTCATTCTTTGCACATTCATCTGGGTATATTCGGTAAGGGCAGTGGTTTGGTTGGGACCGGTAGTTTTGCCTTCGGCAAGTAAGTTATCAATCAAAGTGCGGTATTGCGCGTAGTTGTACGCTTTTTGTAAAGTTTCGGGGCTGGTGATGGGATTTGATTTTTCAATATTCATTCTGTAAAGCGTTTTAAGATTCAATTTTCAATGAGTAAACAATTTAAGTTCTAAAATGATTTCATAGATACCGCCATAGTTTTTTATATTTTTGATGAAAAGCGTTAATTTTGGCGGGGCTATGGTTTTAAGCCCTTGAGTATAAATGGCTAATGTGTTGATTATCAATAAATTAATGATTGATATTGCGGCCTATTGCTAGATGTCGGATAGCTAAACATTATTGCGCGCCGGATGGAAGCCGCAGGGAGAGACCCCACTTGCGCCCTTGCTCTGCTTAGGGTGGGGTTTGCAAACCCCACCCTAAGCAGAGCAAGGGCGCAAGTGAGGCTCTATACACGACAGCCGGAAATCGCGCCCAAATTTTGAAATTGATTGTGTAAGCCTTGAAAATAGATACAACTTACTGATAATTAGGCAATTATAAATCAAACCCACTAATATGCTCCAAACTGCCGATGCGGTTTTAAAGGATTTGAAAGCCCGCAAATTTGCGCCCATCTATTTTTTACACGGTGAAGAACCGTATTACATTGATTTGATAAGCAATTATATCGAGGAAAATGTACTCAATGCCGGAGAAAAGGGCTTTAATCAAATGGTGTTGTATGGCAAAGACATCAATATCGGGACAATTATCAATCAAGCTCGCCGGTTTCCGATGATGGCGGAGCGACAAGTTGTGATTGTGAAAGAATTGACCCAAATGGCGGATTGGGGCAAGGAAAGTGCCAATGAGATTTTTGAGAAGTATTTGGCTCAACCCCTGCCCTCGACTGTTTTGGTACTCAATCATAAGTATAAGTTGCTGGCAAAAACCACCAAGCTCTACAAAGCTTTGGAAAAGGGAGCTGTGGTTGTAGAATCCAAAAAAATGTATGAAAATCAAGTGCCGGTGTGGATTCAAGACTATCTCAAAGAGCGGGGTTATGCCATTCAACCCAAGGCTACTCAACTACTTACCGAAGCCATAGGGGCTGACCTGAGCCGCCTCCATACCGAACTGGAAAAAATAACCCTCAATGCCCAAAAAGACCGACCTATTGATGAACATTTGATCGAAACGTATGTGGGTATCAGCAAAGATTACAATGTGTTTGAATTGCAAAAAGCCCTTGGGGAACGCAACCACCTCAAAGCCAAACAAATATTGGATTATTGGGCGGCAAATCCCAAAAAACAGCCTTTGATTCCGACTTTGGCGATGATTTTTGGCTATTTTACCAAATTATTGCTGGCTTATAGCACCAACGACCGTAGCGACCAAAATTTGGCAAGTCTGCTCAAAATCAGCCCTTATGCGGTCAAAGAATATCGCCAAGCGATGCAAAATCATTCTTATGCGCAGGTAATTCAAGCCATACACCACTTGCGCCAAGCCGACCTCCAAACCAAAGGCATAGCTCCGGGCGGCGATTCGGAGGCGGAAATTTTGAAGGAGTTGGTTTTTAAGGTTATTTGAGGGGAGGATTTTTAGCCCTTAGTTATAGAGTAGTTTTTTTAGGGGAAAACCATCACAAATATCCAGTTTAATGCTTTTTATCAATTTTATTTATATTTCCTGAAGCATTTGTTTTACATCGCACCCATATCGCCAAAGACTAATAATCAGGTATTTAACTTTTGTAGAAACTCCAAATGAAGTAGATTAGCCTTACAAATACCGCCAAAAACTCCACAAAGGGCGATTTTTGAGGTATTCCAAGTCGTATTCGTGGGTGTAGGCTTCGCGTTCAAAACATATATTGCGATAGGCTTGGTCGTGGGTTGGGTATTTGAAGCGATTGCCCAAATAATTGAGGGCATACAAAATATAAAAAGGTAAAATCAAAAGCTCCAATTGTTGTTGCAAGTGGATTTTTTCGTGATGAATCAAAAACTCGTTGTAGCGATAATGCCGATATTTGATAAGAATAAACGGAAAAAGTGCCATTCCGCCATAATTCAAAAAAGGCACATAAATGACGATATAAGGAATTTTAAACATTTTTTCAGAGGGTTTGGGGTTTGAAAAATTGATTTTTTATAAGTACCTGATTATCAGCAAGTTATGACTTTTGTAATTTTCAAAAAAACGATGAATTAAATCATAACTCATTGATAATCAGGGAGATAATTTTTATAAAAGTCGAAAAATAATTGCCGAAAAATTAGATTTTTTTGCCCCAATTTCGTATATTTGTATATAATAAACCAACAAAAAATATGGGTAAATTCATTAGACAACACGCCAATTCTTCGGGAATCACTTCACTAGCCTACAATGAGCTGGACTGCACTTTGGAAGTTGTATTTTGCAAAGGTGGTATTTATGAATACTCCAATGTAAGCCCTTCCGAATATGACGATTTGAAGGCATCTAGCTCAATTGGTGAGTTTTTTAACAAAAAAATCCGTAGCAAAAACCGTCACCGCAAAGTAAGAGATTAAGTCAATCTATTTTTTTGACAATGCCGAGATTCCCCATCTCGGCATTTTTTGTTAGGAACAAGAAAAAAATAATGCGTATCAGCAACTCCCACTGTAGAAATTTTAAACGAATACTTAATTTTTTAGAATATTTAAAAATAGGCTTTCGTAACTAATTGATAATGAGGTGATTATAAATACACTTTTTTTTACAACTTTCTTTTTTCTTGATAAAAAAGAAACAACGAAACCAAGCAACCCTACACT
>JALONJ010000134.1 GCA_025455045.1 Microscillaceae bacterium
ACTGATAATCAGCTATTTACGAGCTATTTGCTTTGCAAAAGGGCTATCCTTGATTGTATAGCAAATGAGAATTGGGTGAAAAAAATATAAAATAAATTTAACTTTCCGTCTTTGAAATAAATACCTGATTATCAATTACTTACAACTAATGCTGTCCAATTTACCACAAAGTTCACAAAGAAGCACCAAGGTCTTGGTGGACTTTGTGGGTATTTTCTTGGTGTTCTTGGTGTTTAAATAGTTTATTCTTGCCTTAGCTTTCGCAAATAAAATTTATGTAAATACTTGATTATCAGGTGTTTATATCACTTTTAACAACAACAAATTAAATAAACTGACTATACTTTTTTCATAATAATCGAGAAATGAAACAGCGCGAATCTGAACAAATATTGTAAAAAAGAACAATCTTTTTTATTTTTAAGCGATTAAATTATAAACTCGGTTTACTTTATTGAACGAAATATGATTCAAGCCGTCATTGTTGAAGATTCGCGCCTCGCCCGCAATGAGCTTAAGCATCTTTTGCAAGCTTTTGATTATTTGGAAGTGGTAGCCGAAGCCGCCAATGCCGACGAAGCCCAAAAACTAATCGAGAGCCGGCAACCCGATTTACTTTTTTTGGATATTCAAATGCCCGGCAGAGATGGATTTCAACTGCTCGAGAGCTTAGAATATATGCCCGAAGTGATTTTTACGACTGCTTACAATGATTATGCTATCAAAGCCTTTGATTACAATGCACTGGATTATTTGATGAAACCAATTGAGCCTAAACGACTAGCGGCGGCATTGCAAAAAATACAAGGCAAAATTCAGCAGAAAAAGCAAAAATCAGAAACCAAACTTTCTGAAACCGACCAAGTATTTGTCAAAGATGGCGATAAATGCTGGTTTGTTAAACTAGCCGACATCAAGCTGTTTGAAGCCGCCGACAATTATACTCGAGTATATTTTGACAATTTTCAACCAATGATCCATCGCACCCTCAACTATTTGGAAAATCGCCTCGATGAACGAAAGTTTTTCCGAGCCAATCGCCAACAAATCGTGAATGTGCAATGGATTGAGCGCATCGAACCGTGGTTTAGCGGCGGACTCAAGGTATTTTTGAAGGGTGGGGGAGAGGTAGAGATTTCCCGCCGTCAAACTTTAAAATTCAAAGATTTGATGAGTTTTTAAGTCGGTTGGTATTTGCAATAGTTCGGATAGTTTTAAATGTAAGTGCCTAATTTTGAGGATTTGGCAATAGCTTAGGAATTAGGAATTAGGAGTTAATAATTGGGAATTAGGAATTATTTAATTGCCTGACCGTATCCGCCTTTGGAGGATTTTCAATTGATTATGTTTTTAAAAAGTTTACCTTATTTTGTATCTATTCCTTATCTCAATACTTCGGATATTTTTTATAAGTAATTGATTATCAGATAGTTATACCATTTCAGATATTTCTTGTAACTAACTGACCTTGTCCGCCTTTGGAGGATAATCAAGTATTTAACAAAAAACTCGGAACTAGAAACCCGAAACTGTCCGAACTATTGTTATCTAAAAGTTTATAATAAGGGGAAATTTTAAAAAAACTTGAAAAAATAGATAAAATATTGATAATCAATGAGTTATATATTTTTAATCATACGCTTAAAAAAATAAAAGGAACTCAAAGAGTCCCTTCTATTCATCTCAGAATAGGATTAAGAAAATAATCCTGTATGCTATTTTTGTTCTAGTACTTCACTACTTTCTGCTCAAAAACCCCTACTTGGCTTCGCAAGCGCAGGTAGAGCAAGCCATTTGCCTGTTGAGGGAGTTGGCGATTGAGTTCGGTTTCCAAATCGGCGAGTTTGCCTTTGCCCTCCCACACCAAGCGACCTTGAGCATCATAGATGGCTAATTGCAAAACCTCTTGGCTCGCGCCGCGCTCAAAGCGCAACCGCACCCGCGTGGTTGCCGGATTGGGCGAAACCAAGAGTCCCATCAATTCTCCGGCACTCACCAAGCGAATCGGGCTGTACTCAAACTTGCCATCTAAATCTACTTGTTTCAGGCGATAGTAAGCGGCATTGGAATTAGGAATTACGAATGAGTAATTACGAATTTGGTTGGAATTGATATGTCCATCTACAAAACCCACTTTTTGGAAATCCGCCCCGTTTTCGCTTTGCTCGATTTCAAAACCTTGATTGTTGATTTCGGAAGCGGTTTGCCAATTTAGAATGACTCTTTGATTATCAAGGCGTTGAACTTCAAATTTCAATAAGCTAACCGGAAGTGGCCCACTGCCCGAACCCGTAGTCCAAGGCGAAAATGCCGTAATTCCCGATAGCTCGACATAATCCACCGCCGCATCAGTCCAAGTGCCGCCTTGATTGACCCAATTTGTACCATTGTAGCGGAATAGCTTGAAAGTATTATCGGGCGTAACGCCTCCCAATTCATCCGAGGCAAATTCTATCCGCATGGTGGCATTGCTGGGTGTGCCGGTGATTTCATAATTTTTCAACACGCCACCGCCCGCGATGCCTGCGCCCTCGTAATGATAGCGGTCGATGCTCACCGTACCCGCATTAGCTAAATGGATGCCCAAGCCCGCAATTTCGGCTAATGTACCAGTCGTGCTTCGGTTGGTAACTCGGATATAGCCCCCTTTGTTGCTTTCGCTGAGGGAGGTGGTGCTTTCTTTGAGGAGGTGATTATTTGCCCTATCCTCTACGAGTGTACCGCTAGTACCCAAGTTTATATTTTTATTTTTCAAGTCTAAGTCACCCAATTGCAGAGTCAGGTTACAAGTTACGGCTATATCTTCATTCAATTGCAAGCCCGCGCTGTTATTGACAGTCAAGCCACAAGCAGAGAAGCCTATTGGTGAGTTGAGGGTTTGCAAAGCCGAGCCATTGAATACATAATTTGCTCCGGCAGTGAAGGTTTCTGTGCCGGTTAATCCTACTGCACCCAAGCCGTTCACATTACCTGTACGTAAAGTAGCTCCACTTGCCAAGCTAAAACTCCCCGCCCCCGCAAGTGTGCCTGTGCCTTGCACATCAAGCGTACCTGCTACGGTTAGGTCTGTGCCTGCTCCATCGGCTACAGTAAGTGTAACCCCGGTATTGACTTGCAAAATCCCCCCACTCTCTACTGTGAGTTCGTCAAGGGTGATATTCGCACCTATGGTCGCAGTATGAGTATTGCGGATTGTGATGCTACCATCAGTTGCGCCTGGAATAAAAGTAGAAGCACTCCAAGTCGTACCATCAGGCGAGCTTTCCCAGTTGGTCGAAGAAGCAAAACTTACGGCACCTGCAGTACGGTATTGAGTTGCAATGATTGTATAATTATCAGGGGTAGTTGGAGGAGTACCTTGCACCGTAAAATCGCTCCCTTGGGTAACAGTGGCATCAAGTTTGGCAAACCATATATTGGGAGTAGTGGCTTGGTCTTGGGCAACAAAGTAATACTGAATTACATCACCTACCGAAACTGTAGGAATACTCGCATTAGTAAAGGTAAATTGCCACACGCCATTGCGTCCGGTGCCTGACTGCAAAACTCCGATAGCCCTTACCCAGGCACTTGCATCGGTTTGATTTCTATACCACATAGTAGGAGCAGATGCGCCACTGGTAGGGACACCAGTCCCTCGGTCGCTTATGGTTACTAAGATGGTGCGAGTAGGAGAAGGGTCACTTGATGAAATATTAGAGAGGGCAGTATAGCTAAAAGCAGGCGTAGAAATATCTGTGCTTGCATTGGCCACGCTACTTACAGTTTCATAAGCCCCGATATTGGGAGTAGTTACATTTCGGGTTAGGTTGGCATAATCATTGGTTACTGCTCCGATAGGTGTACCTGTCTGAAAAGCAGGACTTAATAATGCCAAACTCAAATCTGGAATTGTAGCAGTAGGATTATTAAGTTGTGGATTACCAAAAGCACTATTTATTTCCAGCGCAGAATAAATAGAAACCCTGTAATCTTTATAAGTGGTAAAAGGCGTAGGCGTACCACCTGAACCTCCACGACCAATTGGAGTTCCATCTGTACCATTGGCAAATATAATATTATAATCAGAGGTAAGCGTTCCGCTTGCTGTGGCAGTATAAGCATAATGTTTGGCTGTGTTGGTGGTGCTATTTGAACGTACATTTACAAATATATTATTTTGGATAGTACGTATACTACCTGCGTCATTTGCCATCGCAAAGGTTTTTGCGCCACCTGTTACGCCTGTTCCACCAATGTAAGAAGTATTATAATAAAAATTGTTGTTGCCTGCTCCATCATACAACCCATAAAAAGAATGCGCAAGTGTAACACCCTGTCCCAAACGAATTGCATTATTGGCTACATTCATTGTGCCTGTAGCTCCTGTTAAATTTACCCCATAAATAGAGGCAACACCTGTGCTCGTAGATGTCAAATCATACACAAGATTGCGGTTTATGGTATGTGTACCCGCACCATAATTAGCAACAATACCTAAAATATTGCTGGCGTTACCTCCACCCACTTGTGAGAGATTATAAACTTGATTTTGTGAAATACTGACGGTACTCGCACCATTAACTGATATACCTCCTAATACAGCACCTGTGCGTCCTGTATTATTTTGGGTTGATGAGGTAGAAATATTATACACTTGGTTATTGGTAACAGTCAAAGTGCCTGTCATAGTTCCTGTACTATAAATTCCTCTGGTTATTGCACTTGTATTGCTTCCTGCATGTGTGCTACTGAGATTTGCTATGATATTTTGGTCAATCAAAATATTACTTGCTCCTGTGTAACCATTGATAAAAATACCATACAAAGGAATTGCAGTGCTTGCAGATGCAGTGGTACTATTGAATATACTATTACTTAGGGTAGTGCTACCAATTGTGTTATTGGTAATGCTTCCAAAACTTGCAGTTTGAATACCTACCATACTATATGTAACTGACGCAGAGCCTACACCTGTAATTCCTCCTACTTTATTGCCTTGAATATTTACAGTGTTGGTTGTGCCTGTATTCACAATGCCACCAATCAAAATAGCCGCCCCTCCTACACTACTTGTAACACTAATATTTCCATTGGAAGCGTCATCACCTATCTCATTGCCTTCGCCTGTGCCTGTTCCTCCTATATTTACATTCCCAGCAGTAACAACAATTCCCCTAAAAATACCTGTTGTACTGTTTGATGAAGAAAAAAGACTAATATTTTTTATTTTATTACCTCTTACATTGCTTGCTGTTGTACCCAAGGTAAGTTCAATAGGGGTAAAAATAGTTGCGACTGCCCCCGCCATTGTATAAGTTCCAGTTCCCCCACTATTTGCATAGCCTATGATGTTGTTGGTAATAGTATATCCACTGCCCGAACCTATTTGTATTGCCCTGTGGGTGTTACCTGATGTTGTATAAGTGCGTGTGGCTGTTTGGTAAAAGCGGTTACCTGTTATCGTCCAAGCATCATTGGCAGTAGATAAAAAAATGCCATTGGTTGCACCTCCCGCCAAAAAATAATCATAAATAAAACAATTTGAAATGGTATTATTTGTATTATTATTAGGCGAGGTACTCCCAACAGAATAAATACCATTGGCAGGAAATCCTGTGCCATCACCACTTATTTCGCAGTTATCTATCAAGTTATTGGTATTCGCGCCTGTTGTAGAAGTGCTAAATAATACCGCACCGCTTGTTGTTCCAGCATTTCTACTCTGTATTTTTACATTGCGAACTACGTTATTGCTTGCGCCATTTATAAATCGTAATACAGTATTTGTGTTGTTGGTATTGACAAGCGTTAGGTTTTTGGTTGTTGTTCCATCAATAGTAACATTGTCCGCCCCATTCAAACCTATAAGAGGTGCTGTGAATCCTGTGATGTTACCTGATATAGTGCGTACAACTCCCCCTGAAGGCGAGATAGTGAGGCTCGTCCAAGTGCCTGCATTCAGTACAGCCGAAGCTGATTCAGTAGTATTGCCCGTAACGCTTATCACAATCACATTGCCTTCTTGGGAGGAAAGGTTGATGTTATCAAATGCCGCTTTAAGTGTAGTGTAAGGACTGCCCGCGTTGGTAGCTCCATCTGCCCCTGTAACGGTTATTTGCCCGTAGGCAAGGAAGGGACTCCCTAACAGTCCCAAGAAAAGCCACAACGAAGCGAACCACATTCGACTGTGTGGTTTTTGAGGTATTAAAACCTTTTTCATAAAGTTTTTTTTTATTTTGAATTGTATTATGATAATTAGATATTTTTATCGAGGTAAAAAACTTGTTTGTGATAATTATTTCCCCCTAAGCACCCAGCTTTTTTCACTGTTTCCAAAAAAAGAGGGTAAACAAATAGTAGCGTTAAAATTTATATTAGTGAATTTTGCCCCAAAATGAAAAATAAAAAAACACCTTCCAAACAAAAGGCATAAGTGGCGAAACTAAGGGCATAAACCCTCGTTTTTGGGGAATAAGAATTCGAGGGGTGAGCAAAAGAGGGGCAAAACTATTCCTTCAACAGTCGGGTTGTCAGTCCGAAACGTTTGTCAAAAAGGTACAAGTGCGCTAAAAATTGTGTAAATTTGTACGTAATCAAAACAGTACATAATATGATACGAAAACCTTTTGAGCAGTGGCTTTTTGAAGAAGTAGAACTTACTTTTGGTATTGATAGGGTAGAGAACTTACCTTCTCTTATAGAATGGCTTACTGTACCTAATGTACAACCATTATCACAGCGATTAGAACAACTCCGCATTGATTTGATGAAAAATGTGGAAATGTGGAATGAAGATGAACTCAAACTAATGTTTATAGCAATGCTTTTGGGTGAAATTAGGTTCAATAATCTACCTCACTACAAAGTATTTACTCAACGTTTATTTACGTTACAAACCCCTGAAGTAGAGGCAACTGGTAGGGTAGAATGGTTTGTAGCTACAGGTAAGCAAATACCGCGCAAACCTTTTTTCTTTTTGCAAGAATATAAACCGGAAAAAAATTCGGGCAACGACCCACTAGGGGCAACTCTTGATTGCGATGGTTGATGCCCAGATTAGGAATAATACTCTCGAAAAGCCTTTATATGCTTGCTATAACATTGGTCGTATTTGGTTTTTTGTGATTTTGGTAGGCAAGGAATACGGTGTAAGTCGGGCGTATGATGCCACTCAAACCGATGACTTCACGGATATGGTTGCCATTTTGCAAAAAGTAAAAGTGTATATTCATCAGGAATTAGGTTTGCCGGCACCAGAGGCATAAATCTCTATTTCTCAGAAATCTTTCAAACAATAGTTCGGACAGTTTCGGGTTTCTAGTTGTGAGTTGTTCTTTAAATGCTTGATAATCAGTCAGTTACAAAAAATATTTAATTCAATCGTTAATTTGGGGATTGAGTCCAAACCCTAAGGGTTTTAAAAACCCTTAGGGTTTAAATAATCTTGAAAAATTGCTATGAATTAACCAAATTAACGATAGAGCCAAATATTTAAAATAGCATAACTAACTGATAATCAATTACTTACAAAAGCTGTCCGAAGTATTGACTTAGAAACAAGCACAAACAATGCGTACAATGTTTTTTGATAACATCTTGATTTTCAAATCTTGAATTCAAGACTCTACATCATTCACTATTCATTCCTTACATACGACAATTATGGGCTACGGCAATTACAAAAACTTCAGGCAGACATTGAAAAAGCTAAACTTAGAAGAAACCGATGAAATGATGTTTCCGAGCATTGAGCCGGTACAGCCTTCGGAATGGCTTTTGCAATCGCTCCTGGTGGCAGAAAGACTACCACTCACCAATGAAAAAAGCAAAGCAGAGCGAGTCATCTCACCGGTATTGGCAGAGGTAGCGATTGCTTTTGAGAAGCAATTTACGATGTATTCAGGCGAGGATTTGACCGTAGATGCCAGCCTTGACTTAGCCGGAGAATGTGATTTTTTTTATGCCAAGCACCCTCGCAAGAGTGTAATGCAAGCTCCGGTAGTAACTTTTGTAGAGGCAAAAGACGAGGACTTCGAGTACGGGCAAGCCCAGTGTACTGCCCAAATGTATGGCTCGCTCATTTACAATGAACAAGAGGGCAGGCCCGTGCCTTTTGTTTATGGCTGTGCGGTAACGGGTGATGTATGGAAATTTATGAAATTAGAAAAAAATTGCATCACACTTGATATAAAAAATTATTACATCAATGAATTACCCAAACTCTTGGGTATATTTCATCATATTCTTAAGCAGTTTTTGCCCTGATCTTTGGGAGCTAAATGAACGTGAGTATTTTAAAAAATATTAAAAAAGTACAATAAATTAAGTTTTTAAAAAAAAACAATGCAAAACTTTCCCACCTCGTCATCCTGAAAGGAACTTTGTTGAATTACTATTTCTTAGGTTTTTTCTATAACTAATTGAAAATCAATAAATTGTATTTCTACCCATCTTTCGGAGTGGGCAGGAGGAGGCTGAAAAAAGTCCACAAAGTTCTTTACAGGATAACCTATTTGTGTTTTTTATTTTTTTGACACAAAATTCACTAACTAATTGTTTATCAATGATTTATGTATTTTTAGAAAATTATTTAAAAACTTTCATTATATTAAAATAATACAATTTTATTTTAAACATAATTTATACTTTATCGAAAAGAGTGTCTTTTATATTATAAATAATTGATTGTCAATTAGTTATAAAAATATTCACGTTAATTTAATACCCCAACCACGACCAGAAGCGTGGATTTAAATCAAATTGACCCGATTGAGCAAGAGACTGCGATACTGCTTGCCTAGCGGAATGGTTTGATTCAAAATATTCAGTTCATTGCTCTGGAGGTCAATTTGTTTGATAAAATTGGCATTGATGATATAATTGCGGTGAATCCGAATGAAGTCGCTCGGAGGAAGTTTCTCGATAATTTGGTTCAATGACATTTTGACTTGGTAATGCGCTTGGGCGGTAACAAATTTGGTGTATTTTTCATTTACTTCTAAGTAGGCTATTTCGGACAGCTCGACTTTGTATATCTTTTGGTTTATTTTGATAAAGAAACTATTGCGTACCAAAATATCGTTTTTCCAACCCTCAAAATGGCGCGAATCAGCCGTCAGATTGGCGTATTTGTAAAGTGCCAGCTCGATACTGCGTTGTAAAGTGGCTTCATCAAAAGGTTTGGTGATATAGGCAAAGGGATTCGCTTTTTTGGCACGCTCAAAAGTGGCATAATCTTGCAAAGCCGTAATAAAAATAACTGGTGTGGGGTTTTCGGTTGCATTGATTTTTTCGGCTATTTGGATGCCGTCCATTACCCCGCGTATGTGGATATCCAACAAGACCAAGTCGGGCTGAGTGGCTAGGTAGGTTCGCAAAAATTCTTCGGAGTTATCGACCACGCCAATCAATTGATAGTTCAACTCATCAATAAGAATCGTCAGATTATCGGCAAAAATCGGGTCGTCTTCGGCTACCAAGATACGCATCGGTCAATTTTTAAATTAAATTTATATAAAATGCTGATTATCAATGATTTAAAAATAAAATCATCAAATGTTTTAGTTACATAATTACGCAATATTTTTCAATTTAGACTAAAAAATTTCCTAAATTTGAGCAAATATTTAGACAAATGTATGATAAAAAGACCTTTTGAGCAATGGCTCTACGAAGAAGTAGAACTTACCTTTGGAATTGATAGGGTTCACGAGCATAAAGCCCTTAAAGATTGGCTGAATGTATCTCCTGCAAAGCCTTTATCTGAACGAGTGGAGAAACTCCGCTTAGAACTAACGCAAAATATTGAAAACTGGAATGAAGATGAACTTAAGATGATGTTTATCGCATTACTTTTAGCAGAGATTGGGTTTAATAATTTGCCTCACTACAAAGTATTTACCCAAAGGATGTTTACGCTCCAAACGCCCGAAGTAGAGGCATCAGGAAGGGTAGAGTGGTTTGTAGCTACAGGTAAGCAAATACCTCGCAATCCCTTCTTTTTCTTACAAGAATTTAAACCCGAAAAAAATGGAGGGAACGACCCGCTTGGGCAGTTGCTTATTGCGATGGTTGATGCCCAAATTATGAATAATAACCCGCAACAATGTTTGTATGGTTGTTATAACATTGGACGTATATGGTTTTTTGTCGTGTTGATAGGCAAAGAATATGGAGTGAGCCGAGCGTATGATGCCACCCAAACCGATGATTTGACGGATATGGTTGCTATTCTCAAAAAAGTAAAAGCCCATATTCATCAAGAACTCAACCTGCCCCCACCCGAAGATTAAGCCTTCGCCTATGAAGGGGAAATTTCGTGATTGCTCATTGATTTATCTTCTGCGGAGGCTAGAGGCTTTTATTGGGAAATATCAAGCTAAAAATACTGCCCTTCTGGACTTCACTCTGCACTTCAATTGTGCCTTCACTTCGGCGGACAAATTCTGCACACAATGCCAAGCCTAAGCCCAAACCTTTTTCGCCCCGCAAAGCTAGGTTGGTGGTTTGCGGATTGGCTTCAAACATTTGCCCGATTTTTTCGGGGGCAATACCCACGCCGGTATCTTGGATTTTCAGAACAATTTTATCATTTTCAGCATCCGCCCGAAGCGTGATTTGCCCGCCTGCGGGCGTAAACTTGAGGGCATTATTCACCAAATTTCGAATAATCAGGTTAAAAACATTGACATCTATCCATAATTTCAAATCATCGGCTATTTGATTGGCAATGCGGATTTGATAAACTTCGGCTAGGTGTTGGTAGGGCGCAATTGCCTCATTCACAGCCGTTTGCAGGTCAATAAGTTGGGGATTTAATTCAAAATCGTGATTTTGTAACAAAGCCCAGTTGAGCAAATTATCCAGCAATTTGCTCACGTTTTGGCTGCTTTGGGTTATTTTGTTGCCCAGTGCCTGAATTTTTTCGGGTTGTTCTTTTTTCAAATAAAAATCAATTTGCCGCGATATACTTTCAAAGGCGGTCAACGGGCTACGCAAATCGTGGGCAATGATGGCAAAAAGGCGATTTTTGATAGCGTTCAACCCTTCCAATTGCTCGGCTTGGGTTTCAATTTCCTCTTTTTGTTGGGTGATTTCTCGGTTTTTGGCTTGCAAAATTTGATTGCTTTTTTGCTTTTGTCGGTTGTTGCGCCCAATCAAATAAACAATCAAAAGCAAGACCCCTACACTCGCCAAGGCTATGTAAGTCCAAAGCCGTTGAGCGGCTAAATGTTGGCGGTTTTCGGCATCTTTGCGTTTTTGTTCGGCAAGCAGGAGTTGGCGTTGTTGAGTTTTTTCGGTTTTTTCTTTTTCAATGCTTAAGATTTGCCTTTGGTTTTCGGAAGTCAATAATTGGTTTTTTTGATTAACTTGCTCATTTTCAAGCAGTTGCAAACGATTGTCTTTTTGCAGAGCTTCAGTTAATAGTTGTTGAATTTTTTGTTTTTGTAAAAAATCGGCTTCTTTTTTATCATACTCGTACTTTGCCTCGATGCGCCCGATTGCTCGGTTGTTGGTTTCAGCCAAAATGCTATCGGAACAGGCTTTGTGGGCATTGTGATAGTTAAATGCCTTTTCAAACTCGTTTCTACGGGCATAAATTTCGGACAATAAACCCAAATTGACTGAGCGATGGGCTATTTTATTGATTTGATAGCTGATTTGGATGGCTTCTTGCACGTGGGCGAGGGCTTCGGCGGTATTGCCGTTCTCGAGTTGAATCCTAGCCAAAGCATTCAAAGAAAAGCAGAGGGCATCTTTATCATTCAATTTTCGATTGATTGCCAAAGATTTTTGATGATAAAAAACCGCACTATCGCCTTGCCGCAATTCTTTGCATACATCAGCCATCACTTTGTAAGTAACGGGCAGGTATTTGATTGCGCCAAGATTTTGATAACCGGCAATAATTTTATGCAAACTTGCCTTTGCCGCTTCATAATTGCCCGATTTAAGATTAAACTCGTTCAAATCGTCTAAAACCAGCATTTCTGACAATTTTAATTGCTGTTTTTGGGCAATTTTTAAAGCATTTTCCAAATATTCTTTGGCTTTTAGCGGTTCATTGATGTCAATATAAATATATGCAATGTAGCGGTGGGTATTGATATAATCGGCATTGATGGGTATTTTGTGCTTTTCTTGTATATCTCTAATTTTAAAGGCTTGATTAAGAGCCAATTGATATTTACTCTGCATCAAATAAGTATAAGTGCTTACGAGCATTGCTTGGCAAATTTTTTCATAGTTGCCCAGTTTGGCAAACAATTTTTCGGCTTGTTGGGCATAATCAATCGCGTGGTCGCGCTGCCCTTTTACGCGGTTGCCCAATGCCAACACTAGGCAAGCCTCGGCTAATCCGACTTGATAAGCGAGCTTTTTGCTCAAAATTTCGCCCTGTTGTGCCAATAGAATCACACTATCGTGGGTAGGATATATGTCAAAAATAGCTCGCCCTAGTCCAATCAACTTGTCGATATATTCGGTTTTTCGGGCATAATCAGGTTGCGTTTTTTGATACATAACCAAGTTTTCTTTTTGGCTATTCAATGTTATTACCTGAGATTTTGTATTTAAAACCCATCCCCATAGCAACCCCAGGCAGATAAAAAATTTCATATTCATAAATTAGCCTATAATTTGAGCCTTCTAAAATTAAGGAAAATAATTATAGAAAGATAGGCGAGTCAAAAATAAATATATATGATGGACTCAGTAGTTTGCCCATTTGTTGCAAACCAATGCGCTAAATGTACCGAAGAACCAATAAAGTTTTATTACTCCCAAATTTCCCAGTTTTGAATGGGTGTGATTTTGATATGATGTAAATTTTGTGGCTTGTTTGCTTGAATGGGCTAGGCTTTATTTAGAAACTATATTCTTTTGATTTATTTTTATG
>JALONJ010000579.1 GCA_025455045.1 Microscillaceae bacterium
CACGTTAAAATAACCAAAAATATACAGTCAAATGAAATCTTATAACCCTTTGATTATCAATGAGTTACAATTTTTAAATCCCTTAGCTTAACGGCATTGCCCTAAATGGGCTAAATGATGACTGTTCCCCGTTTTTTACCAAGGTTTTGCCCCTAAATGGGCTAAAATACAAAGGTTAAATCCCTAATTATCAATAGCTTATAATTTTAGTAGGGTAGGGTACGTCTCGCCTCTGGTGGATAATCAGATACTTATACAATTCCTAATTCCTTAGGAACAAGAATAAAATAAAGTAAACAATTGAATTTATGAATCAATTGATAATCAATGTATTACATTAGCACATCAGCACATTAGCACATCAGCACATCTTAATAATTAACTCATTACTTAGGTAAATCTGGCAAGCGTAAAAAAACAAAATCCGGCTTTTGACCGGATTTTGTTGCAAAAAAGTTTAAACCTCCAAATCTTCAATACCATTGTAGGTATCTTCGTGCTTGCCAAAATGCTCGTCCATAGTTTTTGCCCAAACCTGCTCAATAATATATTTGAAAGCAAAATAAAATTCTTCGTGTTTTTTTATCAATTGTTTGTCCATAGTTGATACACTCCAGATACTGCTCATCTCCCAGAGTTCGTACATTCGTTCACCTTTGAAAGTGATGTAATAAATCCGCTCGGCTTTTTCGCCAATTTCCAAATCATAATCTTTGAGACGGGCATAATCGAGCATTTTTTTGCCTAATTCGTAGTTTTCGTGAGTCATTGTTTTATGTTTAAAGATGGAAACTTAAAGCAAATTAAAAATCACAACTTATTGATTATCAATATATTATATGATTTATTGTGTAGCAAAATTTTTATCATTTTTCTCGAGCAAAGCCCAAAAACCCTTTCCGATAGGTAGTAAAATCTATGATTTTGCTTAAACAATCGAAGAAAATCGAGTCATTGCCAAAACTCGAGTTCCCTCCCTCCTATTTTATCAATTAATTCTTATTTTTTTTTAAAATGATTGGATTTGCTAATCTCTTATCAAAAATAGAGCAAAATTTAGAAAAATCTGAAAGTCTATTGATTTATTTTGTTTTTTACGGAATTGACATTTTTTTTGTTTTTGTCAAAATATTTTCTACCTCTCCTATTGCTTTGTTTTCTTGGCAAAATCCTGCATATCAAATACTTTGCGGTAATTTGCGTTAATTATATTTGAAGTTCACAACTCGATTAAATTTGGCTAAATTGTTGCTAATTCGCCTTTGACGAAACCCGCTTGCCGGAGGCAATAGATTGTCAATTGTTTGAATTATTTTTTACTTTTTTGAATGATGAAAAACCATACTTGGCTACTCTTATTTTTAGAAATTTCCATTATTTGTACGGCATTTGAACTATGCCCAGCGCAAGGAACCAACAAAGTAGAAAACTTTACCCTCACCAATTTACTAGATAATAAACCCTTGACTTTGAACGAGTTAGGTCAAGTTGAAGTGGTTGTACTCATCTTCACGAGTGCCTATTGTCCTTACAGTAAATCTTATCAAACCAGAGTGCTAAAATTGGCAAAAAAAATAGAAACCGAGCAAAAATCGGTCAAATTACTACTTATCAACCCTGAAAACCCGCAAGATACGCCCGAAATGATGCAAGAAAATGCTAAAGTTTACAATTTGCCTTATTTATTGGACAAAAATCAAACAGTTACTGCCCAATTGGGCGCGGTGAAAACCCCCGAAGCATTTGTACTCCAAGCCGAAAACGGTCAATTTTTTTTAAAATATCACGGAGCTATCGATGACAATCCGCAAGTAGCCGAAGAAGTTTCGGAAAATTATTTGGAAAAAACAATTTACGAATTATTAGCCAAACAGAATTTGGGCATAAGCTACAACAAACCCACTGGTTGTATGATTAAAAAACAATGAGGAATTGAGAATTAGGAATTATTTAATTACCTGATTATCAATCAATTATGTTTTTAAAAAGATTCTTCACCACTTTTCAGGAAAATTGTAATGCAGGCTGTCTAGCCTGCCCGCGTAAATGAGTTGAGGCTTAGAATAAAGCCAGCACTTCCTCAAAATGGGCACTTCCTCAAAATGGGTAAAGAATCTTTAAAAATTTCACTTTATCTTGTAGCTATTCCTAAGCGAGTAAGGAGGCAAAATGTGTAAATTTGAAATACACACTTTTACCTCAGCTAATCAACTCATTATCAGTCCATTAATCATTTACATTTTAACTACTTTTCGCCTTGACTGGGGTTGGTTTTCCACTTCAATAAAATAAATACCCGGGGGCAAATGGCTCATATTCAATTCATAAATATTTTTTTGCGGATAAACCCTCATTTTTTGCGCATATACTTTTTTGCCTTCCGCATTATACAAATCGAGGGTTACTTGCCCAATTTTACGCGCTTGCAAACTAATTTTTAAGTTTTGAGCCGTTGGATTGGGAAATACCTTAAAATCATCGGGCGCAAAAAGCGGCTCAATTGCCAAAGGATTGGACTCAGAATAAAGTTGGGAAGTAGGTACTATCTGCTTGGCAGTCCGCGCGCTGCTCCACGCGAGTTTGGCAACGGCATCGCCCCCATCTTCAAAAAATTCAATCACAATTTTGTACCGATTGTTGGCTTGCAAATTGATTTTGCCCGACCACTCGGTAGCAGGTTGCGGTATCCATCGGTCAATCACCAATTGATTGTCAATCCACACCCTTACGCCATCATCAGTAGTGGTATAAAAAGTGTATTCTTCACTAAAAAAAGGCTCAATCAAACCATTCCAACGAATTGTAAAGTTGTCATTGCCAAGGGAGGTATGCGGTGAGCCGCCTCCCCATTCAAAATCAATTTTTGCATCTAATCTTCGTAAAGTCGGATTGGTCGGAAATTGTCGATTTGCCAAATTATAATACCGTCCCGTCAATCCATCGCCACTGCCTACCCTTATGGAGTCGTACAAGGCTCGATAAGTCGTATTTTGATTAGGTGTATCAAAAGTAAGTGTTAGGTTGCTGGCGTTGTTTTCCCATTGTTTAAACATATACAGCCAATTATTGCGTACAAAGCTGGTAGGCGCGGTAATTGCCCGCGTAACGCCCACCACACTGGTCCAAGTATAAGGCGTAGCGTGGTTTTCGCCATCCACATTGATACTGACCCCACTTGGTCGACTTTCAATGCTCAAACTAACCTTTTCGGGAAATACATCGCGGAAAACAGTATTGCTAAGTCCTTGACTATCAGTTACTTTCAAATAAACCCTGTACCATACATTAGCTGATACTTCGCCGAATTTGGGAATGGCAAAACTCCCCGATTTATTGCCCGAAGTAGGCGACAATCCGGGGTGCGTATGGTCATCGTGATGGAAGTCTATCCACCAAGTAAAAGCGGTTGCCGCTAGTTCGCCATCTTCGAGGTCGGTGGCAGTTCCGGCAAAATGAAGCACCTGTCCGGCTTGATATTTCAGCCCCAAATCGGGCAAGGTAATGCTAGGCATAGGGCGCGTGTCAGTCGTAACGGTCAGTGTAGCCTCTTGGCTCATCACCGAACCCACCCCATTGCTCACCATACACGAAAACTTAGCCCCATTGTCTTGCATTGTTAAATTCTTGACTACCAGCCGATTAGATTTAGCATTGGAAATATCTGCTCCATTTTTTTTCCATTGAAAACTTAAAGGCTGTGAACCCGTTGCCGAAATATGAAAAACTGCACTGTCGCCTATCGAAACCAACACATCATCGGGTTGTTCCGAAACACTGGGCGCACCCGAGCCGGTATAAGTGATTTTCCAAAGCACCCCGTTATTGGTACTGGTATTGTCTTGTTGGGAGCCGCCACCCATTCCGGCGCGTTCTAGGTAGTACATTTCGCCATCGTGCGATACTTCGAAATCCAAAGGTCGATTGATGCCAGTCGCAAAAGTACTCTCTACTTGTTTGCTAGTAGGATTGAAAACCTTGATGTATCCGGCACAATAATCAGCAAAAAAATACTTGCCTACATAAGTTGCCGGAAATTGCGAATGGTGGGGATTATAAAACGCTGAACCAATAATGGCACAACCCAAATTATGCCCATAAGCGTACACAGGGTCGCGGTAGTTGGCAGGAGGATTGGTATTGTTTGGGCGCAGCCCTTCAATCAAATTCCAGCCATAATTTGCCCCCTTTTCAATTTCATTGATTTCTTCAAACAAACTGCCTCCCACGTCATTAGCCAAAATTTTGTTGGTACCGGGCTGAATGGCAAATGTAAAAGAATTGCGAAAGCCCAAAGCCCAAATTGCCCGATTGATGCCCGTAGCGGTAGTATAAAAAGGATTGTCGCTGGGAATACTGCCATCAGCATTGATTCGCAAAAACTTACCCAATACACTATTCATATTTTGCGACAAGCCACTATTTGCCCCATCGCCTACCGAAATATACAACTTGCCATCAGCCCCAAAAGCCATTGCTCCGCCATTGTGAATTGTACCCGATATTACTTCCAAATCAATTAATACCACCTCTGAATTTGGTACTAGTACATCGCCTTGCACTTGAAAACGAGATACTCGATTGCGATTTTGATTTTTGACAGTATAATATAAATAAATATAGCCGTTTTGGGTAAAACTGGGGTCAAAAGCAATTCCCCCCAAACCGCGTTCATTGAAATCATCGACATTGCTCAAAGTACCCAAAGGCGTAGTAACCAAAACATCATTTTTGATGAGTAAAATTCGCCCGTTTTTTTCCAAAATAAATAATCGCCCATCTGGAGCAAAAGCCATAGCCGTAGGATTGAGCCGGTCGGTGATTTTGACTTCGGCAAAGCCTTCGGGCAATTGATGTTGGGCAAAGAGCGTAGGCTGGTAAGCAATTAAAATCAAAAGCATTAAAAAACGACTTAATAATTTCATAATCAAAAAGCTTGGTATAATTTAAAATGATTCAAATAATCAATAGTTCGGACAGTTTCTAGTTTCTAGTTTCGAGTTATTTACTAAATATCTGATAATCAGATAGTTATACAAAATACTTGAAATATCATAACTTGTTGATTATCATCCAGAGGCAGAGACAGTCAATTACTTACAAAAACTGTCCGAAGTATTGAAATATACAATGGTGTAATAATTCAAGGTTATAACTAACTGATTATCAATCGATTATACAATTTACAACGCCTAAAATAGACTTTGGGTAAAATGTAGTGGTTCATTTTGTTACTTTGGGTTTTTTCTTACAATAACGTGAATATTTTAGTAACTATTTGATAATGAGTTAATTATGATGTAAAAATACGCTTTTTTTGACAAATCATCAATTATTTTAAAAATAAAATTGTATTTTTTTAATATAATAAATATTTAATATTTTTTTTGTAAAAATATATAAAATACTGATAATCAATTAGTTAATTAAAAAATTAAACCAATAAAAATAACACAAATACGTCATCCTGCGTGGAACTTTGTGGACTTTTTTCAGCCTCCCCCTGCCCCTCCGAAGGAGGGGTGAAATTATAATTTGTTGATTTTCAATTAATTAC
>JALONJ010000135.1 GCA_025455045.1 Microscillaceae bacterium
TTTCAGATTCTTCGCTTCGCTCAGAATCACTGAAAAGTGAGAGCTTTTCAGCAAATTGTCGAGTATTTTTTCTACATTCCTGAAAAGTGGTGAAGAACCTTTTTTATGATTCTTGTAGCACCCTTTTCAGAAAAATTGTAAGGCAGGCTTCCAGCCTGCGCGCGTAAGTGGCTTTAGGCTATATCTGAGCTAAATAATGCCTTTAAGCAATAAATAGCCACAAGTTGGTTAAAACATAAGAAAAATATAATCTATAAAAAAGCTTGTAACTTCGGCTTTAGCCGAAGGATTCATTTCGACTAAAGCCAAAACTACAAACCTCTTTGCTCATTCATTTTATTAATTGCTAATAATTATGGACAATTGTTTAGACTTTTCCAAGCAAATAACCAATTTGAGGATTACAATTACTTAAATTATTGTTTTTAAAAGCTCTATAACTATCTGTTTGTCAAGTATTTATAGAATTTTTATTTGCAAAAGGTGGCTCAAAAACAAACTATTTAAACACAAAGAACACGAAGAAAATACCCACCAAGTTCACTAAAACTTTTGTGTTTCTTTGTGTTTACCTTTGTGAACTTTGTGGTAAAATTATTCTGTAAATGTAAATAATTGGTAATCAATTACTTACCCCAATGTTTGCGAATACAAATTAAAGATGCCGAGAATCCAAATAAAATCATAACTCATTGATAATCAATATGATATAAATTTTAGGTTCTTCAGTACTTTTCAGGAATTAGTTTGGACTGTGTGCCAGCCTCCTCCCAACCCTGCTCCGAAAGAGGGGAAGAAATACAAGATCAAAGCCTCGTTCTGTGGCACACAGCTGAATCATATTACAAAGCCGAATTTTCGTTTTCCTAAAAAGTGCCGAAGATTCCAATTATTTTCTCAACAAAACAAAAAGCCCCAACCAAATCGGTTGGGGCTTTTTGCTAAATCATCGGTGAGTCAAATCTATTTTTTGGGCTTTTCTGCCTCTTTTTTAGCTTCTTTTTTGGGTTCAGATTTTATCTCGCTTTGTTTGGGTGCATTGGCAGGGCGCATACACAGCATTACGCTGGTATTGTCGGTTTTCCAATGATAGCCATACGTAAAATCGAGTTTTTTGATAGTTGAGTCTTGCTTAAAAGCGGCATTGAGGTCATTTTGGAAAGTATAAGCCCCAAAATCAGCAATTGGGCGGGCATATTTGCCATACAATTTTACTTCCCAACCATTTTCTTTGTAAACCGAGTAGCGAATACCGGTATCGTCTTGCAAAATAGCCGAGGCTTCATCTAACAACAAATTGCGAATCACCGCAAAATTGGTATTGTGCAAAATGTAAGAAGCCGATTTAATAAACCCGATTTTGTTGGGAAAACTTTTGATAAACTCAACCAATTCCATCTTGGATTTCATCTTGCTGTCTTCCACATCAGTTCCAAAATAATAAATTCTTTGCGATTTGGTTTTCTTTTCATTCAAAAACTCAATCATTATGCCCCGCAATTTGTCTTTGTGGGCTTCTTCTTGCTCGAGAGCAAAAAACTGCGGTTTGCCGCTTTTGTCCAAGTAAAAACGCTCAATTTTCACTACTTGGTTGCCGGTACGCGCCATAAAAATATTGACAATCGGCAATACGCCTTTGCCCCACAATTCGCGCCCCATATAACTGGTAATGAAGTAGTTGCGTTCAAAAATCTCGCCCAAAGCATTGCGCAAATCGCCCAAATAATTGTTAGGCATTTTTTGAATATCTACCAATTTGCCATCAGGCTCTAAGCCAAACATTAGGTAGTTGTCGCAGTTGGGGAAAAACTCATACGCATTCAAAAAATCGGGACCACTAAATGGATAAAATAGATTGTGCGGTTCGTTATTGATTTTTGCCAATTCTTTTTCCCGCCACACCCGCATCTTGCTCAGGCGCGAGTCTTCCAATTTTTTCCACTGGCGGTTAAACTCATCATAGTGTTGGGTAACCGGGGCAGACTTCAGAATAGAGTCCAAGCCGGCTTTGTTTTTTACTTCTACTGCGCCCATAATTTGCGCTCGGGCGGTTGCCAAGTCATCTACCTTTACCTTGGGTTCTTCTTTGGTTTCGGTTTTGGCGGTATCGTTGGTTTGGGTAGCCGTTTTTTCATTACCTCCACAAGCCCATAGCCCCACTGATAGCAGGATACACCAAAAATTAGTACGATTCAATTTCATTTTAAAGGGTTTTAGATTACGAAGCCACAAAGTAAGGGCTTTCAGTAATTTTTAGCAAGAAAACAAGAGTATTATGTGTTAAAATTTGTTAAGATATTTGGGTATTAAAAGTTTTTTGACGAAGTGGTATTGTAAGGCTGATTGGATTTGAAATATCCAAGATTGAAGATAAAACCTCAGAGTAACTAACATTTCAAATAAAATTAAAATCACTTTTTATTATTTTTTATCCCTAAAGCTGTTTAATTTCGATGATTGAAAGCCAAAATCTACTTAATTAAAAACAAAGTTTATGAAAATCTTGGGTTTAGGTATTTTGTTTCTCCTGATTTTTAATTTTTTATCCGCCCAAACCGACACGCTGTCTGCCCGCCGTTGGTTTCGTGAGGGTATAGAAGCTCTTGAGAAAGCCGATTACGAAAAATCATTCCACAAACTTAGCCAAGCCCGCGAAGCCTATCAAAAATCTGCCAATTGGTTGATGAGTGTCAATTGCCAGAATAAATTGGTTCAAAATCTGATTCGGCAAGGCAAATTTGAACAAGCTTTGCAAGCTATTCAAGAAATAGAGCAGTACGGTCTCAAAAAACTAAACCCCAAAAGCCCCCAAGAAGCCGAATCATACAATTTGCAGGGCGAAGTGTACTTGAACAAAGGGAGAAATGATTTGGCTTTGCAAAACTTTCAGGAAGCATTGGATATTTATAAAAAATTTCACCCGGGACACAAACAAGAAATTGCGCTCGCTTATAACAACATCGGGCTGGTACATTTCAGCACTCAAAAGCACGAATTAGCCCTTGAGCATCATCAACAATCCTTGAACATACGCCAAACCCTGCACGGCGAAAAACACCCCGAAACCGGAGCTTCTTATAACAACATTGGCTTGGTGTATGCCCAATACGACCTCAGCCAAGCGCAAGAATACTATCAAAAAGCTCTCAAAATATACTTAGACGTTTATGGCGAAAAACACCCTACAACAGCCAATGCCTACAACAATTTGGCAATTGTTTACCAAAAAGAACAACGCTATGAAGATGCCCTCAATAATTTTGACAAAGTACTGACCATTCGCCAAAAAGTGTATGGCAACGAACACCCCAATATTGCCTTTGTATATGCGTATATGGGCGAAACTTATTTTGAACAAGCCAATTATTTTGAGGCTTTGGCGTATTACAAAAAGGCTTTGAAAATTTATCAAAAAAACTATGGTGAAAAACACCCCGAAATTGCCAATATCTTCAATCAAATCGGGGTGATTTATGTGCAACAAAAAAAGTATAACCTTGCCTTAGAACACTATCAGCAAGCCATTTGCGCCAACATTTCGGGGGGATGTGAGGCGGATATTTTGTTTAACCCCGACTTGAAAGAGTATTACAACGGGCGCATTTTGCTCAATTCATTGCTCATCAAAGCGCAGGCTTTGGAGGCGCGGCATTTTGGCAAAACCCTCAAATTAAAAGACTTGACTTTGGCTTTACAAACTTTGGAGACTTGCGACCGCTTGATTGAGCGTATCCGACAGGCAAATACAAACCAAAGCGACAAAATTGCGCTCGGGATTTTGGCTTCGGAAGTGTATGAAGATGGGATTCGCATTTGTTATGCCATCAGTGAGGTGGTTTTGAATAAAAAAAACTATTGGGAAAAAGCCTTTTATTTTGCCGAAAAAAGCAAATCAGCCGTTTTGTTGGCGGCTATTTCGGAGACCGATGCCAAAGATTTTGCCAATATACCGACCAATTTGTTGGAACAAGAAAAGCAATTAAAAACCGACATAGCTTTTTATGAACAAAAACTTGCCGAAAAACCCGAAGCCGGTATAGAAAAAAATTATCGAGAAAAATTATTTGCCCTCAACCGCAATTACGAAGGCTTTGTCAAAAATTTGGAGCAAAAATACCCCGAATACTTCAATTTGAAATACAGTGTAAAAACTGCTCAAGTATCAGATATTCAGTCGGTTATTGATGAAAAAACCGAAGTATTGAGTTATTTTATTGCCGAAAAAAATCCGCGTTTGTATGTATTTCAAATCCACCAAAATCATTTCAAATTGTATGATGTAGCCCAAATAGAAAACTTTAAAAAACAACTGATTAGCTTGCGCAATGGAATTCAATTCAAAGCAAAAAAAAACTTTGTCGAGAGCGGGCAAATTCTTTTTGCGCAGTTATTTCCCCAAAAACTGAGTAGCCGCTATCCCAAATTGGTCATTATTCCCGATGGGGGTTTGGGTACAATTCCTTTTGAAGTGTTATTGACCGATAAAATGAACAATAAAGCACTCAACTATGCCGAAATGCCTTTTTTGGTCAAAAATCGGGCAATTAGCTATACCTATTCAGCAACTTTGTTTTGGCAAAATCGGCAAAAAAACCACCAAACCCCTTCCGCAAGTGGTGGGATTATGGTTTGTGCGCCGGTAAACTTCAATAGCCAAGTGGTCGCGGATTTGACCGCCACTGCCCAAGAAAGCCAAGAAATTGCCAACTTGTTTAGAGCCAAAAATCAAAATGTAAAATTATTGCTCCACAAAGAAGCCACCGAAAAAAACATCAAAATCCAGGAGTTAAAAAATTTTAATATCCTGCATTTTGCTACCCACGGTACAGTAAACGAAGAAAACCCTGAACTTTCGCAGATTTTTTTGCTCAAGGACTCGCAAGGCAAAGAAGATGGAAACTTGACTTCGGGCGAAATTTACAATCTCGACATCAATGCCGATTTGGTAACGCTCTCGTGTTGCGAAACCGGCTTGGGCAAAATCTCCAAAGGCGAAGGCATTATCGGCTTGTCGCGGGGTTTGTTGTATGCCGGAGCCAAAAACTTGATTGTTTCGCTCTGGGCAGTCGGCGATGCTTCAACGGCTCAACTGATGGTCGATATTTATCAAAATATTCTCAATAATGCCCAAACGGCTACCTATCCCGAGGCGATTCGGCTTGCCAAACTCAAAATGTTGCAAAGTTCAGATTTTCAAGCCCCTTATTTTTGGGCACCTTTTATCTTGGTGGGTAGGTAAACAGCAAGGAGCAATTTTTAAGATTTCGAGTTGGGTATTTCGGGTGGTAAGGGAAACGAGTTTTCAAGTTTATACTTTTGTATTCAAAATTGATGGGTTTGAACTACGGCAAAACTTTAAACTTTGCCAAAGTTTTGCCCATATTTTTTAAATCAAGCAAACATAACTATCTGATAATCAATTACTTACGGGAAAATAAGTTTTTTACGGTTTTTCATCTATCTTTAGGTTGATTGCTCAACAATACCTTAGCCGTTACAATCTCGCGTACTTTTTTCCATTGCCCCAAACTGGTTTCTCTTGTATAGCACGTAAAGGCTCGGGCGGCTGACTCATTGGAATTAATGGCAATAAAAGTACCGGGTAGGTCAATACCTTTGCCTTTGATGGTTTTGCGGGCAATTTTTTCACCTTCAAACTCGACAGTATCTACGATTATTTTTTCAGGATATTGGTTCATAAATGATCGGTAGCCTTCGGCGATGGCGGTGCGGTCATTCAATTCGAGAATTTGCTCAAAAGTTACAAAAAATGCCTGATGGATTTGCAAGTTGAGAGGCGCAAGGTCAAAATCCAACCAGCCGTTTTTCATCGTTGATTCTACTACGAGGCTTTGCGACAATATATCTGACCCGGGTTGCCCGCTTAGGCTATCGACTTGATTGAGGCGAATTCTAAATTTGAACTTGGGTAAATTATTGCGCAAAATTCGCAGACTGGCTTTTTCCAAATACACCGGAAATACCAAATCTTGGTGATAATTGGGAGCTTTGTTTTCAATCAATAATGCCACTGCCCCACCAGCGTAGCTGGTGTCGGTTTCTAAAACTCCACCTTTGAAAACATCATTGCCCAATTCAAAAAGCTTGTTTTTTTCTTTTTTTCGGGCAATTGTTACCGATTTTAAGGCAATGATTTTTTCGTTTAAAAAGATATTTAGCATTTCGGTTGCTGACAAGTTTTGGAGAGCAATGCCGTGCTTTTCAAAACCCAAAGCCGAAAAGGTTAAAGTATCATTTTTTAATTTGGCAGGTATCAAAATCGCAAATGTTCCATCGGGGTTACTAATAGTGCCTACATTGGAGTTGATTACTCCGATATTGGCGTAGGCAATGGGTTGGTGCGAAGACTGATGTAAAACTCGCCCCTGAATGGTAATTTGAGCAAAAACCGAAAAAAAAGTAGAAATGAGAAAAGGCAAAATCAAACTAAATTTTCGCATTGATGGATATTTTTTTAATTTTCAAAACATAAGGGTTCTTTCGTACATATAGCGCATTTGTTTGCACCAATTGCTTCCGCCTTGGGCGGATAAGCAACGGCGCAGCGTTACAATTTTCTTGAAAAGTAGTAAAGAATCAAAAAAAACATAAAACACTGATTATCAATTGCTTATAAGCAAAATCTCTAAATTGGAAAATTCAAAAATTTGCAAATCAGTTAATTTTACTCCCACTCAATCGTTGCCGGTGGTTTGGAACTGATGTCATATACTACCCGATTGATGCCTTTGACGCGATTGATGATTTCGTTGGAAATTTTTGCCAACAATTCATACGGCAGGTGAACCCAGTCGGCGGTCATTCCATCGGTACTGGTTACGGCGCGCAAGGCTACCACACTTTCGTAGGTGCGCTCGTCGCCCATCACGCCCACGCTTTGCGAGTTGAGGAGAATCGTACCGGCTTGCCAAGTGCGGTCGTACCAGCCCGATTGTTTTAAATTTTCGATAAAAATGGCATCGGCTTCTTGCAAAAGCTGGACTTTGGGGGCAGTAATCTCGCCCAAGATTCGAATTGCCAAACCCGGACCCGGAAAAGGGTGACGATGCAAAATATTTTCGGGAAGTTGCAACTCTTTACCCACTCGGCGGACTTCGTCTTTGAACAACATTCGCAGGGGTTCAACAATTTTCAAATTCATTTTTTCGGGCAAGCCCCCTACATTGTGGTGCGATTTGATAGTTACCGAAGGTCCTTTGACCGATACCGACTCTATCACATCAGGGTAAATAGTACCTTGAGCCAGCCACTTCACGGCTTGAATCTTGTGGGCTTCGCGGTCAAAAACCTCAATAAAAGTCTTGCCGATGGCTTTGCGTTTGGCTTCAGGGTCGGTCAAGCCCTGCAAAGCCGCATAAAATTCCGATGAAGCATCTACCCCAATCACATTCAAACCCAAATCTTGGTAAGAATGTAGCACTTCCTCAAATTCGTTTTTGCGTAGCAAGCCACTATCCACAAAAATACAATAGAGGTTTTTGCCAATGGCTCGGTGCAATAAGAGTCCGGCAACCGATGAGTCCACCCCACCCGAAAGCCCCAAGACCACTTTGTCGTTGCCAAGTTTTTGTCTTAGTTCCAGCACTGTACTCTCGACAAAGCTCGCCGGAGTCCAAGTAGGGTCAGCTTGGCAAATATCTATCACAAAATTTTTGAGCAAGGTTTTGCCTTCCAAGGTATGAGTTACTTCGGGGTGAAATTGAATACCGTAAGTTTCTTGATCATTGAGTTTGAAAGCTCCATTTTTTACGCTTTCGGTACCGGCTATGAGGCTGGCATTGGCAGGAACTTGGGTGATGGTATCGGCGTGCGACATCCAAACTTGCGAACTAGCCGACATTCCTTTGAATAGAAGTGATTGATTATCAGTCAATTGCAAATTGGCACGCCCATACTCGCGGGTAGCGGAAGGGGCTACGCTCCCGCCCAAATTTTGGGCTAACAATTGCGCGCCATAGCAAATACCCAGCACGGGTACTTTGCCCAAAATAAGACTCAAATCCAGATTGGGCGAGTCGGCATCGCGCACCGAACAAGGGCTACCGGAGAGGATAATGCCAGCCCCCCCGCCACCGGAAGGAGAATTTTTTGCTTTGCTCAAAATATCTTGCAATAGTTGACTATCGGCAGTAAGAGCTGAAAATGGGTGAATTTCGCAAAAAACATTTAATTCGCGGACTCGGCGAGCAATCAATTGGGTGTATTGCGAGCCAAAATCTAAGATGATAATTTGGGCAGTTTCCATACCGGCAAAATTAATGAGTAAAAGCTAAAATCAGGAAGTTAGGCAAGTTTTTTTTGAATGGGATAATAAATGGTGAAATGGTGAGATTGTGAGATGGTGGAATGGTGAGATGGTGAGATGACAGAATAGCTGTAAACATATAAAACATTGATTATCAATATTTTATATTTTTATACATAAATTTAGAATTTAAAAAAAAACAAGAAAATCTAGTTTTTTTTGTTTAACTAATATTTTAGTTTTATATTTGGGCAAAATAGTTATTACTTAAAATGGAAGAAAACAAATTAAAAGAACTTACGCGCGCCGAAGAAGAAGTAATGCAGGCTTTGTGGAAACTCAAAACAGCCTTTGCCAAAGATGTATTGAAAGAATTGAATGACAAACGTAGTGAAACCGAGCATTTGGCTTACAATACAGTATCCACTATCATTCGCATTTTGCAAGAAAAAGGCTTTGTAGGGCATAAAGCCTACGGCAAAACCCACGAATATTTCCCTTTGGTGGAAAAAAGTAATTACAGCAATTTCTTTTTGAATAACTTTATGGGCAAATACTTTGGCGGTTCATTTCAAAATATGGTTTCGTTTTTTGTCAAACAAAACAATGTGGACTTGAAAGAAATGGAGGATTTGATGAAACATATTGAAAATGAACAAGAAAAGAGTGATGAAAACAAATAATGTTTAATGAATAATGAATAATACTTAACTCACTCATAATCAATTAGTTATAAAATTGTGTTTGGTTTTGGAATTTAAGACCGATAAACAAATAAACGTAAAACGATAAACGATACCTATGTTGAGCTACCTATTGGAAGTAAGCCTGTGTTTGGCAATATTTTATGGAGTGTATTACGCACTTTTGCGGAATGATACTTTCTTTGGGCGCAATCGTTTTTATTTGTTGATTACCGTTACCTTGGCGTGGCTGATTCCGCTTTGGGAGTTCAAGTATTTTGTCATTCAAGCCGAAACCGCCCAGCCCTACACTTTGCCGGCTTTGAGTGTGGGGATTTATGAATTGGAAAATGAACTAGTCGACTGGCAAAGCAGCTTTAGTTATTGGTGGTCTATTTATCTGATAATCACCACTTTAGTACTTTTACACTTTTCGTGGCAAATGGGTCGTTTGGCGTGGTTTATTCGGCATAGCGAAAGGCATTATCGGCGCGGTTATTTGCTCATTCATACCGAGGGCAAACTGCCGACATTTTCTTTTTTGAATTATTTGTTTTGGGACAATAGCAAAGATTTGACCGAAGAAGAAGCCGACAAGATTTTGAGCCACGAGCTAAAGCATATTTGGGCGCGGCATAGCTACGATGTATTGTATCTTGAGTTTTTAAAAATCTGGTTTTGGTTCAATCCTTTTATTTATTGGTATAGCCAAGCCCTCAAATTTCAGCACGAATACATCGCCGATGCCACCGTTCTGCGCGAAACCGATGCCAAATCATATAGCAGCCTTTTGGTCAAGACTTTGTTCAAAAATATGAATTTGCCTTTGGCGCACGGCTTCAACAAATCCGAAATTAGCCAACGCATCAAAGTAATGCAAAAAAGGCGTAGCCCTTGGCGCGCTTATTGGAAAGCCCTGCTCGTCTTGCCCTTGGTTGGAATGTTGGTTTTTGCTTTTTCGGGGCGCATTGAAGAATCGCCCAAAATCAATTTGGTGGACAACGACAATGAAATGAATCGCTTTGTAGATGTGGAGGGTGGTTTGGATAATTTTTACCAAAAACTTCGCAAAGTGTTGGTTTATCCCCCAGAATTGATAGACAAAGGCATCGAGGGGCGGGTATTTATTCAGTTTACCGTTAATCAAGACGGCTCGACGAGCGATTTTAAAGTATCGCAGTCTTTGCACCCGATTTTAGATGAAGCAGCACTTTCGGCAGTCAAAAACATCAAACTACGCTGGCTACCCGCCAAAGTAGATGGCAACCCCGTAAGGCAACAAATTTCTTTGCCGATTTTTTTTTAAAATGAAATAAAGCCCATCAATTTATGTTACTCAAAAAAAATCCTAGGCTTGAAATCAACCATTATCGCGGCTTATTTTTTAATTTGAGCCTGGCTTTTGTCTTGAGTTTGCTGGTGATGGCTTTTGAGTTGCGAGTGGAGGAGTTACCGAATGTAGATATATCTGTGTATAAACCGTGGGAAGACCTACAAACTATTGATAATCAATCATTTATTGAAAAAGAAGTATTGATTAAAACCGATTTAGATGTAAAATAAATTTCCTAATACCCTGATAATCAATGATATAGCCTAAAATTTATAGCTTTATAAGAAATCAGGAATATTTTTTTGTAATAATTAACTAAAAATTTAGTTTTATAACTAAAAATACTATATTTGTAACTAAATAATTAATTTAAGTTGATTTTATTATTTGCTGAAAATATAATTCATTGATTATCAAGTATTTATAAAAAAAATTATTCACTTTTAAATTTTACAAAACAATGGAAACGAAAAAAAATCCTGCTGTTGATTTACGCCAAAAAAGCCCTTTGTTTTTCAACATTGGCTTGGTATTGAGTTTGGCTTTGGTAATGACTGCATTTGAATGGAAGTTTTATGACAATTTGGAAAAAGTTGAAATTGTTGGGCTGGAAAATGATTTTACGGCAATGGAAGATATTCCGATTATCCCGCAAAAACAATTGCCCCCACCCGTGATAAAAGCCCCCGTAATTGTAGAAGTGCCTAACGAAGAACCACTTGAAGATATTGAGGCTACTTTTGAAGAAACTGAACTCAAAGAAACCAACACCCCTGTCGTTAAAATAACTCCTCCTGTTACCGACCCAATTATTGATGAATCCAAAGAAGATGAACCACTCGTATTTGCCGAAACCCAACCCTCATTTGGCAAGGGAATGGAAGATTTTTACAAATATGTGAGCAAAAACATCGAATATCCTAAACAAGCCCGCAGAATGGACATAGAAGGTAAAGTTTTCGTACAGTTTGTGGTGGACAAAGACGGCAGCTTGAGCGAGGTAAAAGTCGTCAAAGGCATTGGCGCAGGTTGCGATGAAGAAGCCATAAGAGTCTTGAAAGAGTCGCCGAAATGGAGGCCGGGCAAACAACGCGGTCGTGCGGTGCGGGTAAGAATGAGTTTGCCGATTTTTTTTCAAATTCAATAAAATGGTGAAAATGATAAGCTGGTTTTATGGAATGGCAAGTATTAACATCAGTTCTCAAACATAAAGCCATTTTATACTCAATCAAAAGTGGTTTTTCTACCCAAAGCCGCTTTATCAACTTCGGCAAAGTTTTAAACTTTGCCGACGTTCAAAACTAATTAATTTGGGTGCATTTCAAATTTACGCGTTTCTATTGCCTCACCCTAGCCCTCTCCAAAGGAGAGGGTTATAGGTAGTAAATTTGAAATGCACCCATTAATTTTGACTATAACCATCAAACAATCCATAACTATGGCAAAATTTAGTAAGAAAAAGAATCTTACGCCGGTTATTTCTACCGCCTCTTTGCCCGATATTGTGTTTATGCTTTTGTTCTTTTTTATGGTAATTACGCGGATGCGCGAAGACAATCCTTTGGTCAAGACCCAAATGCCGCAGGCTACTCAAATTCAAGAAATTCAGAAGCAAACCCCACTTTTGAACCTATATATCGGCAAGCCCAAGCAAAGTCAATTGGGTACTGAACCACGAATTTTTGCAGAAGGTAAATTGATTGAAGCCAAGCAAATTCCGCAAGTCGTAGAGGAATTTAGAAGTCAATTGCCTGAAAATCAACGAAATAAACTTTTGGTCAATCTCAAAATTGACTATGAAACCGGTATGGGAATTATCAATGATGTCAAAATCCGACTTCGGGAAGCCGAAGCCTTGCGTATAAATTACCAAGCTGTGAACAACCGGCAATTAGCTAAAGCTCAGTAAATCAGCCCATTAGTTGATTGGGTTAAAATCAATCAGCTCGTTTTGCGCTCCTAGAGACGGTAGGTCTTTGGGGGCGTTATTTTTTTGCTAATTTGGCAAATAGCTTGTTTTTTTGTACTTTGGCAATAATCAACTTTAATACAATGTTATGGAAAAAGCTAAAGCCCTTATTTATTTTCAAAATTTGTACTTGATTGCCATAGCTGACCACCACTTAGCAAACTCTGAAAAACAAAAACTCCTCCGATTTGCCCATCAGATAGGTCTGGAGACGGCTGAAGCTGAAGATATAATGGCTAACCCTACCCAACGCACGCTGATTATTCCCGAAAACAAAGCTGATAGAATACAACAATTGGAAGATATTGTAAAAATGATGCTCATTGACCAACAAATTCACGATGCCGAGTACAAACTTTGTTTGGCATTTACGGAGCGTATCGGCTATAGCAAAATCACGCTGGACAACATCATTCAAAATTTGACTCGTAATAATTAACTTGAATATTTTGGTAAATACCTGATAATGAGATAGTTATATTGCAAAAGTTTACTATTTTCAGTGGATTATCAATTATTCCAAAAACAAAATTGTATTATTTTAATATAATAAAAAAATG
>JALONJ010000136.1 GCA_025455045.1 Microscillaceae bacterium
TTTTATTTTTGAAACAATTGATTATTTGTCAAAAAGGGTGCATTTTTGCATCATAATTAGCTCATTATCAAATAGTTACTAAAATATTCACGTTATTTTTAATAAAAAAGCCGGTATTTTAAAAAAATTGCTCATTTACACAACTTATGAAATATTCCATTCTAATAATTGACGAAATGCACCCTTCTCTCTTTGCGATGCTGGAGGAGCTACACATTCGCGCCGATTATTTGCCAAAACTGACTCGCGCCGAAATCCTGCCGATTTTGGGTAATTATGAAGGCGTTTTTGTGCGTAGTAAAACCAAAATTGATGCTGAGTTTTTGGCTAATGCTCCCAAACTTCGGTTTATTGGGCGCGCCGGTTCGGGAATGGATTTGATAGATTTGGACATCACAAAAAAACGCAATATTTATGTTTTCAATGCTCCTGAAGGCAACCGCGATGCCGTAGCCGAACAAACTTTGGGCTTGTTGTTGGCTTTGCTGCGCAATATTCCGCAAGGCGACCGACAAATTCGTGCCAAACAATGGTTGAGAGAAGCCAATCGAGGCACCGAGATTCGCGGCAAAACTTTGGCTATCATTGGTTATGGCAATATTGGGCAGACTTTGGCGCGCCTGTTGAGTGGTTTTGCTTGCAAAGTATTGGTTTATGACAAATATGACAATGGTTTTGCTACTCAATACGCCCAAGAAGCTACAATGGAACAAATATTTGCCGAAGCCGATATTGTTACCTTGCATATTCCGCTTACCGAAGAAACCCGCAATATGGTCAATGCCGAATATTTGCAACGATTTAGCAAAAACATCATTTTGCTCAATACGGCGCGGGGCGAAATAGTCAGTTTGCCCGACCTCCAAGCCGCCTTAGAATCGGGCAAGGTCTTGGGCGCGGGTTTAGATGTACTCGAGAACGAAAAAATCGATGCCCTCACTCCAACTCAACAAGCCACTTTCGACTATCTGATTCAATCGGATAGAGTAATCTTGTCGCCCCACGTAGCTGGTTGGACATACGAATCATATATTCGGATTAATGAGGTATTAGTCGATAAATTGCAGGATTTTTTGGTACAAAATGAAGTTTAATGGAAAAGCCCCCTAGCCCCCGGAGGGGAAATAAATGAATGAATGACCTCCAAAAGAAACTCGGAACTAGAAACCCGAAACTAGAAACAAGAAATTCATAACTAATTGATTATCAAGTATTTATAAAAAAAAATTATACTTTGCAAAGCACGTATTTTCAAAACCTTTGGGCAGGCATCCAGTCTTCGCTGGAGGGACTTAGCTTGTCAATTCGGCATTTTTGGGCGGCGCGCCGTTTGCGTAAGCCAATGAATGTGAGCAATGACCAATATTTTCGCCAAAAAAGCGGGGTAGTAACGCTGCAATATCCTTATGAGGCGATTCCCGTACCGGATAATGGTCGTTATCGCTTGCACAATGAAATGGACGATTGCATTGTGTGTGATAAATGCGCCAAAATATGCCCTGTCAATTGCATTGAAATTGAACCTATCAAAGCTACCGAACAAATCGGTACAGCCGCCGATGGCTCGCCAATACGCTTGTATGCCGCCAAATTTGATATTGATATGGCAAAATGCTGTTATTGTGGGCTTTGCACCACTGTCTGCCCTACAGAGTGCCTCACAATGACCAAAGCCTATGATTACAGCGAATACGACATTAGCCAAATGATTTATCACTTTGCGAATCTAAGCCCCGAAGAAGCCCAAGAAAAATTAAATTTATTGGAGATTTTTCAGCGCGAAAAAGCCGAAGCCAAAAAGAATGTTACCTCTGCTGAAACATCTGAAAAGCAATCTGCTCAGACTCAGCCTAGTAAACCGACTTTCAAACCCAAAGTAAAACCGGCGGTAAATAATGAAGTAAGCAATGTTCAAGATATAGAAAGCAATATAGCCGATAAATCGCCCCAAACCGACACTCAAACGCCTGATAATGAGGAGGTTAAACCCAAAGCTAAATTTATTCCCAAAACCAAACCCATTGTAAAAACTCAAGCAAATGCCGAAGGCGAGGCAGATGCAAAAACTCAAGAAACTACCCAAACACTTGATAATGAGGAGGTTAAGCCCAAAGCTAAATTTATTCCCAAAACTAAACCCATTGTAAAAACTCAAGCAAATGCCGAAGGCGAGGCAGATTCAAAAACTCAAGAAACTACCCAAACACTTGATAATGAGGAGATTAAACCCAAAGCTAAATTTATTCCCAAAACCAAACCCATTGTAAAAACTCAAGCAAATGCCGAAGGCGAGGCAGATTCAAAAACTCAAGAAACTACCCAAACGCCTGATAATGAGGAGGTTAAACCCAAAGCTAAATTTATTCCCAAAACCAAACCCATTATTAAACCCAAAAAAGAAGAAGATAAAGACTAAATTTGCGGTCAAAATTAATTATTTAATCCAACCATAGATTATGAAAACTTATAACCTTTTGATTATCTGGATATTAGGACTGTTTTCTTTTGAAGCATTGGCGCAAATCCATCGGGAGGGTGGCAATAGCCGCTATAATTTTGTGCGTGGGGGCTTATCCGTGGATAGAACTTGCTTCGATGTCAAATATTATCACTTAAATTTGACGATTATTCCCGACAAAAAATTCATTCAAGGACATAATGATATTCATTTTCAAGTCAAAGAACCAACCCAAAGAATCCAAATTGATTTGTATAACAATCTCAAGGTCGAAAAAATTATTTGGCAAGGACAAGCCCTTAAATATGAACGTTGGGAGGATTTTGTATTCATTGATTTCCCTCAGAACTTGCGCCCCTCGGATAGTTTGCAAAAAATCAGCTTTTATTATTTTGGTAAACCTCGAACTAATTTGAGCAATAATGGACCCAAAGGATTTCAATGGGCTAGAGATGGCAAAGGAAATGACTGGGTGGGCGTATCGTGCGAACACGTGGGGGCAAGCCTTTGGTGGCCTAACAAAGACCACCTATCCGATGAGCCGGATTCTATGCGTCTGAGTTTTACGACTCCCTCTGAGTTGGTTTGCATAGCCAATGGCAAACTGGAACGCAAAACCGAAGCTGACTTACCAAGCTATACCACTCATCATTGGTTGCTCAAAAATCCTATCAACAATTATAATGTCAGTTTTTATTTGGGCAAATACCAAGAATTGAAAATCCCTTATCAAAATACCTATCGCCAAGCCGAAATTAGTTTTTTTTATTTGGACAGAGAAAACAAAAAAAAGGTTGAGGAATACACCCGTTATATTCCTTTATTTGTCCAAACTTTTGAGTATTTGTTTGGGGAGTACCCTTTTTGGAATGATAAATTTGCCATTGTGCAATCCTCTTATGCTGGTATGGAACACCAAACTTGTGTAGCCATCGGACCTTATTTGCAAACTTATGAAAATTGGTATTATTACCACAGTGTTCCTTGGCATAGCACCCTCATTCACGAAATTGCCCACGAATGGTGGGGCAACAATGTGTCGGTGGCAGATATGGCTGATGTGTGGCTGCACGAGGGATTTGCTACTTACTGCGAGTTTTTGTTTATGGAGACTATCTATGGCAAAAATCATTATGAACGAGAAATGACCAACCTGAGCCGATTTGTAGCCAATCAATACAAAATAGTGGGCAGACCCAATATCAACGACAATACCTTTATTGATGGCGATATTTATTTCAAGGGAGCGATTACTTTGCACGAATTGCGCGAAGCCATCAAAGATGACAGCAAATTTTTTAGAATTTTGCAGAGTTTTCAAATGAAATTTCGGGGCAAGACCGTCAAAACCCAAGATTTTATTGACCAAGTAAATCTCGTAACCGGCAAAGATTTTAATGATTTTTTTAAAAAGCGGGTTTTCTGATTCAATACTTTGGGTATTTTTTATAAGTAATTGATTATCAATAAGTTACAATATTTCTCAGGTTCTTTAGCACTCATTAGGAAGCATTGTAACGCAGGCTGCCAGCCTGCGCGGGTAAGTGGCTTTAGGCAATTTTTAAACCAAACAATCTCTAAAAAATGCTGAAGAACCAAAACTCAAAACTCCAAACTAAAAGCTGTCCAAACTATGGTTAATATTCTTCAAAACATTCCCGTAATTTCAATCGTTTTCTTAGTATTTTTAGTTCAATTTTAATCATTCATTTTTTATGCAAATCACTTGGTACTCAACGTTTATTTCTAAATCAAAAATTTTTAATCTACTGATTATCAGCATATTAGTCCTAAATATGCTGGCTTGTTCGGTAGCCCCCAGCAATTTGCAGGTAGTTTACACCGAAGACTGCGGCAAAACGTGGCAACTTGTACCGACCGGACAAAGAGTGCCTTCGGGAGTCGGCAATATGTGTTATAGAGTGGTAATGATTCCTAATTATCAATTGCAAGGCGAAAGCAAATTCAAAGTTCAATTTTCGAACAAAGTCAATGCTTTTGTGGATATGGACTACATTTATACCATCGTCGAGCCTTTGAAATTTATTACCCAAAGCCGAGGCATCGGTACGGCAAAGTATGATACCGAAGCCAGCAAAGAATATATCGACAATCAGTTTGAGAGTACCGAATCTATCTTATTGGACAAAAAAATCAAAGATATTTGTCGCGCCTATCTCATTACTCAAGATGTAGTGGATTTTGATGCCAATTTTGAAAAAATAGTCTTTGATGATGCCAACAAAGCCTTGGTCGGTTTTGGGGTAAAACTGGAATCTTTGGATATTATTCCTAGTTTTGGCGAACAAACTACCGAAGCAATTGATGCCACTACTGCCTTGCGGATCTATGAATCAAAAGGAATGAAAGACCAAGGCATCGAGATCATCAAAGCCAAAGCCGGTGCCAGCAAAATAGTGATTCAGAGTAGCAAGCCGGAAGTTGGAAATTAGGAATTGGGAATTGGGAATTGGGAATTGGGAATTGGGAATTATGTAATTACCTGATTTTCAATTAATTATCCACTTAAAAATTTTACTTTATTTGTATCTATTGCCTAAAGTAAAAATCCTCATACACCTAATTTGAAAGCCTTGATAATCAATGTTTTACTCTGATTATCAAGGCTTTATAAATAAATCAAAAACCTGCCAAACAACTAAAAATCCTAGCCTTTTTTAGCTCCTATCAAACCAATTCCGGCTAATACAAAACCTGTTCCCACGATTTGCCACAGGGTAATAGGCTCATTCAAAAAAATATAGGCGAGCAAAATTGTCGAGATAGGTCCAATATTGCCCACTATAGCCATATTTCCGGCTCCCAACAAGCGAATCCCCTCTACTGTAAGTACAATCGGTATCACCGTAGCAATGAGAGCCATTAGCAGACTTAGCCCATATACTTCGCTCGGAAAATGCCATAAATCAACCCTTGAAGCAATCAAATAATGTAAAAACATAAAAAAAGTGGCTATCAGCATTGCCCAAGCCGAGTAGGTTATAGACCCAAACTTAGGAATAATGCGCTCGCTACCCATCAAAAAAAAGGAATACGTACAAGCCGAACCAAATACAAATAATGCTCCGAGCAAGAAATTTTCGTTTTTGATGCCTATATCTTCGCGCATTGCCAAAAAAATGCCCAAATAGGTGAGCAAAAGCGCGTAGATTTGGCGGTTTTGAATCGGTTTTTTCAAAAAAATTGCCGAAGCCAAAATAATAATTGTGGGGTAGGTAAATAAAATAAGCCGTTCTAAACCGGCACTGATATATTGCAATCCAATAAAATCAAGCAAGCTTGATAGATAATAGCCCGAAAATCCCAAGACAACCAACCATAAAATATCTTTTTTTTGGACGGTACGTAGTTTGGCATTGTCGGAATACCAATAAATCAAAATTAAGAAAAAAGGCAAGGAAAAAAACATTCGCAAAGTCAATACCGGCATAGCTTCTAAACCATAGCGATACATTAGTTTGGCAAGTACAGCTTTGGAAGCAAAGCCAACTGCTCCGGCGGCAACCAACACCACGCCTAGCCAAGTTTGCCCGAAACGGGTTGGGGTTTGTACAACTGACATTTTGTTTTAGATTAGGTAAGTCATTGAGTAATGGAGAATCTTATTTTTAAAATAATGTAAATATTTGCAATTACATTGGCATTACTTCGGACATTTTTTATAAGTGTTTGATTATCAGTCAGTTATGCTATTTCAAATATTTTTTTTATAACTAACTGATTATCAAGCACTTAGCAAATAACTAGGAAAAGAACCTCCGCCTCTGGCGGAGCAGGGGGCTTAGAAACCCAAAACTGTCCAAACTATTGATTGGAAAAGTACAAAAATCAATTTTTTAAAAAGAAACGCGAAATCCCCATCTAAATCGTCATCCTGCATAGAGCTTTTTTAAATTGCTATCGCTTAGGATTTTTCTCTAACTAATTGAAAATCAACCAAAGGCAAACACTGTCAATTGTTTACTAAAACATTCGTGCTAACTTATTCCATTTTTTAAAATAACTCAATGCCAAATACTATTAAAATCTAAATCATTTAATTTTTTCAATAGCAATTTGCATTTTAGCGTATAATCCGACAATTTGCTGCCTTTAATCATCTTGCGAATAAAGAAATTATTTTTGTATGAAAAAAATGTGGCTTTGTATCGTCCTATGTATGTGGACTTTGGTAGGCAGTACCCAAAATGCTAGTGTACATTTAATTCCCCAACCCGTTGATTTGCAAATACTTAGCGGCAGTTTTTTATTAAATAGTCAAACCGGCATCGGCTACAACCGCCCCGAAAGCCGGACAGTTGCCGAAATGCTTGCCCAAAAACTCAACTCAGCCACCGGCTTTGCTTTAAAAGCCGAAAATAACCAAAATGCGGTCATTCAATTATTTTTGAATGAAAAACCCAATTCCCAGCTTGGCAAAGAAGGCTATACTTTGGAAGTAGGCTCGCAAAAAGTAGTGCTTGTCGCCAATCAGGTAGCCGGTTTGTTTTATGGTGTGCAGACGCTTTTGCAACTCTTCCCTCCCGAAATTGAAAGCAAAAAAATAATCAATGGCATTGAATGGCAGGCTCAGGCGGTCAAAATCACCGACTACCCGCGCTTTGGCTGGCGAGGTATTATGCTCGATGTGAGTAGGCACTTTTATGACAAAGAAGCGGTAAAAGCCTACATTGACCAATTGGTTCGTTATAAAATGAATATTTTTCATTGGCACTTGACCGATGATGAGGGCTGGCGTATCGAGATTAAATCATTGCCCAAACTCACCTCGATCGGCGCGTGGCGAGTAGCCCGCCATGGCAGATTTGGCGAGCGTGCCGCCCCCAAGCCCAACGAAGCGGCAACTTACGGCGGATTTTATACCCAAGACGACATCAAAGAAATAGTAGCCTACGCCCAAGCGCGCCACGTAACCATTATTCCCGAAATAGATGTACCCGGGCATAGTATGGCGGCAATTGCAGCCTACCCCGAACTAAGTTGTAAAAAAGATACTTCTACCCGCGTAAGCTGTGGCGCACGCTTTTCGGAGTGGTATGGCAATGGCACTTTCAAAATGCTGATTGAAAACGCGCTCAACCCTGCCGATGAAAAAGTGTATGAGTTTTTGGACAAGGTATTTACCGAAGTAGCGGCTTTGTTTCCGGCACCTTATATTCACGTAGGGGGTGATGAGTGTTACAAGGGCTTTTGGTTACAAGATGCGGGTTGTCAAGCCCTGATGAAAAAATTAAAAATTCGCCACGTCGAGGATTTGCAAGGGTATTTTATGGCACGATTGGAAAAAATCTTGACTGCCAAAGGCAAGAAACTTTTGGGCTGGGACGAGATTTTGGAAGGCGGCATTTCGCCCGGAGCTACCGTAATGAGCTGGCGGGGTATCAAGGGTGGTATCGAAGCCGCCGAACACGGACACGATGTCGTAATGTCGCCTACTACGTATGCTTACTTAGATTATACGCAGGGCGACCCTACTATTGACCCACCGATTTATGCCAATTTGCGCCTCAAAAAAACCTATAGCTTTGAGCCTGTCCCCGAAGGAGTAAATCCGAAATATATCTTGGGCGTACAGGGTAATTTGTGGACCGAACAAGTCCAAAACTTTCGCCACATTGAGTATATGAGCTACCCTCGCGCTTGGGCATTGGCGGAAATAGGCTGGTCAAGCAAATCGGGGCGCACTTGGGAAAACTTTGTGCAAAGGCTAGAGACCAACTTCAAAAGAGCCGATGCCGCCCAAGTCAACTATAGCAAAGCTGTTTATGACCCCATTATTCGCACTTACAAAAAAGCAGATAAATTGATGTTGGAATTAGAATCGGAAATTGGCGAAGTTGATATTCATTATACCTTAGATGAGAGTATGCCCGATAATTTTTCGCCCAAATATTCGCAGACTATAGCTGTCCCTGAAGGTCCGGTCAATTTGCGGGTGCAAGCCTATCGCAGGGGCAAGCCTATCGGACATTTGATTACTCTAAAAAGAAGCCAATTGGAAGAAAGAGTGGGCAAGTTCTGAGTTTCTGGTTTCGAGTTCCGAGTTCCGAGTTTCTGGTTTCGAGTTCCGAGTTCCGAGTTCCGAGTTCCGAGTTCCGAGTTTCTGGTTTCGAGTTCCGAGTTTCTGGTTTCGAGTTCCGAGTTTCTGGTTTCGAGTTTCTGGTTTCGAGTTCCGAGTTTCTGGTTTCGAGTTCCGAGTTTCTGGTTTCGAGTTCCGAGTTCCGAGTTTCTGGTTTCGAGTTCCGAGTTTTGATGATTAGACTTACTACTCATTGATTATCAAATAGTTACGATATTTATTTTAGAATATAATATGTTATATAATAAAAAATATCAAAATCATCAAAAACCGTCTGTACCAAAGGTCTGACAGTTCTCGATAAATTTTGAGTATCCTAAGTAGCTGATAATCAAATAGTAGTAGGACTATTAAGTCATTGAGTCAATTAGGGACTTTTTTTTGAATTATTGAGTCATTAAAAATCAACAAATCTCCAAATCAATATATGTCTAAATCAACAAATCTCCAAATCAAAAAATCAACAAATAAGCCTACTAGACTACAATCTAGTACGGCTTATTTGATTATCAGATTTAGGCTTGCTTCAGCATTTCGGCAATCACCAAAGTACACACTTGATTTACCTTGCTAATCCATTGATATACCGTGTCTTCGGAGTGAGTTTGTGGGCTACAAGCCTCAATTTGGCGGATTTCTTGCCTAATCGTTTGAATATTTAGCAAATCAATCGATGCTTTGAGTTTGTGGGCAGTGTGGGCAACTTTTTCCCAATTGGTTTCGGCAAAGTAGGTTTCAATTTGTTGCAACAAAGCCGGGGTCTTTTCTACGAATGATTGCTGGAGTTTGGACACCATTTGCTCATCGTCATTGCACATACTGCGCAATTTTGACAAATCGTACAAGTCGCTTTTTTGGCTTTTGGCTTTGTTTTCGGTAGCTTGTTGAGGAATGGCGGCTTCTTTGAGGCGCACTTTGGGTTTTACAAACTGCATTATTTTGGAATAAAGTTCCCAAGGGTCAAAGGGTTTGACCACAAAATCGTTCATTCCGGCATTGAGACATTCTTCTCTATCCATTCGTTGATGATTGGAGGTAAGCGCAATAATTGGAATATCCAGATGCAATTTTTGGCGGATAAACCGCGTAGCTTCGGGTCCGGGCATCACCGGCATTTGCATATCCATCAAAATCAGATGGTACTTTGTGCCTTGATTTGCGGTGAGTTTTTTGATGGCTTCTTGACCATTTTCGGCAATCTCGATACTAGCTCCCCAGTTTTCGAGTACGCCTTTGGCGATTAATTGATTAATTTCTAAGTCCTCGACCAAGAGAATTTTGGTACCTTTTAGAGTCATTTTTGTTGCAATGGGCTGAAATTCAGAATGTTGATTACGAAAAGCTAAACGGAAGCTATATTTGCTCCCCATACCCGGCACGCTTGCCAACGCAAGTTTGCCGCCCGAAAGATTGACCAATTCATTACTCAAAATTAGAGCCAATTCGGACTTGGATAATTCGGTAAGGTTTGAGATTTGATTTTTAGAACTTTGATTTAATAAAAAATGAATCTGCTGCCGACTAAGCCCTACGCCACTGTCGTAGATATCGAACTCGAATACCTTGCCGACCGAAGATGTGTTTGCCAAGCGGCAATGAAAACGGACAAAACCGCGATGGGTATTTTGAAAAATGTATTGAAATAAAAAAAATAAAAGATAACGCAATTTGGTTTTACCTCCCAAAAAATACTCTTGGGTAGCTTCGTCCAAATCAATCGAGAGGTCAATTTGTGATAAATGAGCTTCTTGGCTGAACAAATCGAGCGTTGAGGCAATGACTTCTTTCAACTGAAAGGGTTTGAGAGGTTCATAAGCAAATACTCTTTCAAAGCCGTTTAACTCCAAAGCATCGGCATTTGACGAATGAAAGGGCAAGGTTTTCATCAATTGAATTTAAGTTTGTGGGGTTGTGTGTCATACAGTTTGTAAAAATTAATTCATCAATTCAGCTTGGGTTTTCTAAATTTTTAGCTAAAATATTACATAAGACAGCGAAAATAAAGCCAATTTTATAAATAATTGATAATCAGATAGTTATATATCATTTCTAAAAAAGGATTTCTTTATTTTGGAAAAAATGAAACTATTTTGGAAACAATTTGTCGTAAATCGTACAATGTACTATCAAAACAAATTAGTATTTTTGATAAAAAAATCGTACATATAAGTTAAAATTGCATCAAGCCACCAGAATTAAATTAATTATGGAAAATTTGTTTATTGAAGCTACCAATTATACCCCTCAAATTGATTTTCAAGGTAAAATCGGGGTTTTTAATATTTCCGGCGATTGCTACCACGAATACACCACCGAGTTTTTTCGCCCGATATTTGAATGGCTGAAAAAATACACCAATGATGCCGGTAAAAAAATTGTAGTCAATTTTAAACTTGAATATTTTAACACGAGTGCCTCGCGCCGTTTTCAAGAAATGATTGATATACTCGAGGAATACCAATTGAAAAAAAAGGGACAAATCGTAATCAATTGGTATTACGACAAAAATAGCCCCGACAATTTGGAAGCCGGTGAGGAATACGCCAAGTTTGCCAAAGTAAAATTTAATTTGCTTCCTCTATAAAGACTTTCTATTTATAACTCTTAAAAAAACACATAATCCATTGATAATCAATGGGTTATGTGTTTTGCTGTTTTGTATCAATCTCCTTTAAAAAGATTTTTTTTAACGATATTTAACAATCCAGTAATCATATATTGAATGTTTTGCCTTAGTTTTGCAGGCAAATTTTAAATTGAAAAAATCCGATGAGTGAAAATAAAAATAAATTAGCCTTTGTAAAACAAAATTATTATCTAATGTTGGCTGGGTTGGTGGTACTAATGCTGGGATTTATTATTATGTCTATGGACAGTGAACCGTTTGGCTTCGGCTTTTGGGGGCTTACGCTCGGTCCGATAGTGGTTTTTTTGGGTTTTTTGGTGCAATTTTTTGCTATCTTATACAAGCCCAAAAAATCATAATCAATTGATAATCAATACTTTATGATTTTCAAATACTATTTCAACCGCTATTTGTAAATTTATAACCACCCAAATTTTATGACTTATATACAAGCCCTGATTTTGGCAATTATCGAGGGACTTACCGAGTTTTTACCTATCTCTTCGACCGGGCATATGATTATTGGCTCGTCTTTGATGCAAATCAATACCCTGACCATTACCAAGATTTTTTTAATCAATATTCAATTTGGAGCTATTTTGTCGGTTTTGGTTTTGTATTGGCGGCGTTTTTTACAATCTTTTCAATTTTATTTAAAACTTTTCGTGGCTTTTTTGCCGGCGGCAGTCATCGGGCTTTTATTGGGCGATTTGATTGACCAGTGGCTTGAAAGTGTCATCATTGTAGCCGTCAATTTGTTGTTGGGCGGCATTGTTTTGATATTTGTGGACAGATGGTTTGTCGCCACCGAAAATGCTCCCAATCGAGAAATCAAGTTTAGCAATGCCTTAGTAGTTGGTTTTTTTCAATGTTTGGCAATGCTCTTGCCCGGTTTGTCGCGCTCGGCGGCTTCTATCATTGGCGGTATGACCCAAAAACTCAATCGCAAACAAGCGGCTGAGTTTTCGTTTTTTTTGGCAGTCCCTACGATGCTGGCGGCTTCGGGTTATCGCTTGCTCAAAGATTATGACCAAATTCAAGTGTCCGATATTCAATTGCTTCTTTTTGGCAATGTAGTGGCTTTTATCGTGGCAATGTTGGCAATCAAATTTTTTATCGGTTTTTTGACAAAATATGGCTTCAAATGGTTTGGCTACTATCGTATCGTATTGGGTTTGTTGATTTTGGGGCTTTGGGTTGCCGGTATTGAGCTAAAGATTTAAGATTATTTCGCTTTTTTCATACGCGAGCTTGCCTATGAGAATACCATAACCATCAGGTTAATAGCCCATTTTGTCATTCCATAGGAATTGGATTGTTTATAAATCTTTAACTATCAATACCTTATAACAGTCGGAGTCTTTCAAAATGAAAAATACAAATGACTGATATTCAACGTTTTAATAGTTATCCTGACGGTTCAGTTATGGTGTTATCACAGGTAAGCTGGTGTACTAAAAAGTCGGAAAACCATTTTTTTCATTTTTTCGGCTAAATCTCCCCAAAAATAACTATCTTTACCTCTTATGGAAGCAACCCAAGAAAACCCCTCAGTTACAACCGCCGAAGAAGATTTTGATTTTTCGGAAAAATACGTCTTGGTCAAAAAAATC
>JALONJ010000580.1 GCA_025455045.1 Microscillaceae bacterium
ATTTTGCTTGGTAATGTTCAGAATCACTGAAAAGCGAGAGCTTTTCAGAATTCAATGGAATTCCCAAAGGCAATTCCTGAAAAGTGGTGAAGATCCAAGGATTTTAATTTCTAATTTTTAAACCGACCAAAAACCAACAAATTCATATATTTGTGGCGCAATTCAAAAGAAAAATCTAATGACAGAAAATCCTTGGACTATTTTGGAAACCCGCGAAATTTATGAAAACCCTTGGATAAAAGTTCAAGAAGACCAAGTATTGAACCCTTCGGGCAATCCGGGTATTTATGGCACTGTGCATTTCAAGAACAAAGCAATTGGGATTATTCCCCTAGATGCCGAAGGCTATACGTGGCTGGTGGGGCAATATCGCTACCCACTCAATGAGTATTCTTGGGAGATTCCGATGGGTGGTGGCAAAATCGGTATCGATATTTTGGAATCAGCCCAGCGCGAACTCAAAGAAGAAACCGGCATTACGGCGGCTAAATGGACAAAAATTGCCCGGATTCATACCTCCAACTCTGTAACCGATGAAGAAGGTTTTGTGTTTCTTGCCGAAGAACTCACAATGGGCGAAACCGAATTTGAAGATACCGAAGATTTGCAAATCAAAAGATTGCCCTTATCCGAAGCCGTTGAGATGGTAATGCGTGATGAAATTACGGACTCAATCAGCGTAGGTGGGCTTTTGAAAGTAGCGCGATTGTATGGTTTGTAAAAGTAAGCTATCTGCAATTTGTTTATATAACTCCTTGGTAATCAGATACTTATAAATTCAGTTAAAAGAGCTTTTATCTTTTTTCAAGAAAATTGTAACGCAGGCTGTTTAGCTCGGGTGCGTAGGCGGCTTCGACGAATGTTGTTGAAGAATATTTAGTTCTTCAACTCTTCCAATGCTAGTTTGTCTTTCTTGGGCAATTTGGCAACCACCAAATCATAAGAATATTTAATCCAATATTGCAACTCTTGGTCATTGAGTTCGCCATTGACCAAAATAGTATTCCAGTGCTGTTTGTTCATATGGTAGCCCGGCAAAACCGAGCTATAGCGCGCGCGAAGGTCGAGCGCAGTTTCGGGGTCGCACTTGAGGTTGATGCTTTCAAAATTGTCGATATCCGTAAGGGCAAACATTTTGTTCATCACTTTGAATACCAATACATTTTCGCCAAAGGGGGTTGATTCATCAACCCCGGGCAAAGCCAAACAAAAATCGCGGTACTCTTCAATATTCATAAGTATTTGATAATCAGCAGGTTATGATTTTTTATTGATTCTTCAGTACTTTTCAGGAATTGTTTGATTTACAACTTGCCAAAAGCCACTTGCGCGCGCAGGCGGGAAGCCTGCTTTACAATTTTTCCTGAAAAGTGGTAAAGATTTTTTATGCAATCAATTGTTTTGACATTTTTTAGGTTTGTTTATTTTTCCTCTTTAAACCAAGCGGCATAAAACGGGTAGGCATTGGCGATGCGCTCTATTTCGGTAATAGCCAAATCGCCGGTTTTTTTGATAAATTTCGCCGGATTGCCCGCCCATACTTCGCCCGATTCTACCACAGTATTTTGCAGAACTATAGCCCCCGCCCCAATGATTGAGCCGCTTTTAATCAAACAATTGTCCATAATAATTGCGCCCATACCTATCAGTACATTGTCCTCGATAGTACATCCGTGAACAATTGCATTGTGAGCTATCGATACCTGATTACCGATACGTGTTTCATTGCGTTGGTAAGTAGCGTGAATCACCGCCCCATCTTGCACATTTACTTTATTGCCCATTGTGATAGGGCTTACATCGCCCCGAATCACGGCATTGAACCACACACTACACGCATCGCCCATTTTTACCTGCCCGACTATGGTGGCGTTGGGCGCAAAAAAACAGTTTTCACCATATTGAGGTTCAACACCTCGAACCGACATAATTAAAGCCATTATTTTTGATTTTAAGAGTTCAAATAATAAATATAACTATCTGATAATGAGTGATTTATAAAATTTATAAGCTTTATGATATTTCCTGTGAAAGTTTTTGGCTAAATTAAGAAAAAATATAGCAAAAATTGCCGAACCGATAGAATCTATATTGATTGAATGATAAAATAATGCGCATATTTGGAAGTATTATTAAAAAAATACAAATAAAATTTGCATAATTTATTTTATTTTTTTAAAAAAAATAAAATAAATTTTTCATAAACATTTGATTATTAATAAGTTAATATTATTTAAATATACAAATGTATTGAAGTAGTTAGTTTTTTAATTATTAGAATTATACAATTATTTTTTTGGATAATCATGCTTTTTTTTAATACTTCAGTTTTTAAATATGCAAATGTTTGATAACCAATTGTTTATAAAAATATCACTTTAATTTTTTTGATTCTTCACCACTTTTTAGGAAAATTGTAACGCGGGCTGTCTAGCCTGCGCGCGTAAGCGGCTTTAGACCACAATTAAGATAAACAATTCCTTTAAAACCCAAAAATTAACATCTCATTAGCTAAAAAAACAGTAAAATTATTCTTATTTTGAAGCCTCATTAAATCATTTTTTTTATGCAAAAAATAAGACAGCTTTATGGTTTATTTTTATCGCTTCTCTGGCTTTTGGGGAGTTTTTTGCCGGTATCAGCCCAGTTTTTGACCGTGCCGCCCAACGGAGGCAACAAAAAAGCTACAGTTGGCGAAAGAATTGGGGTTACAGATATAATGGTTGAGTACCACCGCCCCGGAGTCAAAGGTCGGGAAGGCAAAATTTGGGGACAACTTGTACCTTATGGATTTACCGACTTGGGTTTTGGCCCTCGCAAACCCGCCCCTTGGCGTGCCGGAGCCAACGAAAACACGATTATCAGCTTCTCGACCGATGTAAAAATTGAAGGTAGAGACTTGCCCGCCGGTACTTATGGCTTGCACATTGCCGTATATGAGCGCGAATGTACAGTGATTTTTTCCAAAAATCATACGGCTTGGGGAAGCTATTTTTATAAAGAATCCGATGATGCCTTGCGCGTGCAGGTGCGCCAAGAAGGACAAGAGCGCAGTGTGGAATGGCTCAAATATGAATTTATTGACCAAACCGAAAACGCGGCTACTTTAGCCCTGTTTTGGGAGCGTTGGAAAATTCCTTTCAAAATTGAGGTTGATGTCCAAAAACAAGTAATCAACTCAATGCGGCGCGAGCTGGAAAGCGACAAAGGATTTGTGTGGCAGACTTGGTACCAAGCGGCTGATTATTGCTTGCAATACAACACCAACCTCAATGAAGCTCTGCAATGGGCAGAAGTCGCTGTCAATGCGCCATATGTGGGCGAAAAAAACTTTTTGACTTTGAGCACCAAAGCCAATATCTTGAAAAAACTGGGCAAAAACGTAGATAGCGAAGTAGTTATGAAAGAAGCCTTGACTTATGGCAATGCCGTAGAGCTACATACTTATGGCAGGCAATTGATAGCCGAGAAAAAAGGCAAAGAGGCTTTGGAGGTTTTCAAACTCAATGCCCAAAAAAATAATGGAGCTTGGCCTACCAATGTCGGTTTGGCAAGAGGCTATGCCGCCGTAGGCGATTACACCAATGCTATCAAATACGCCAAACTTGCCAAAGCCCAAGCTCCCAGCCCCCAAGAAGGAGCCAATCTTGATGAGTTGATTAAAAAATTGCAAAACAAAGAGCCTGTCAATTAATTATAATTGCCGAATTTCCATAAAGTAAGCAATCTCGTGCTTACTTTATGAAATTTTTATTTGCATAAGTATCTGATTATCAATTTATTATGATTGTTTGATGATTGATTGCATTTAACGAAGCTAAATGATACAACTACATTCACAAACTCAAGACTAAAACCGGCAATTATCCAAATCAGTGCAAAATTTCGGTCGATTTTGCACCTTTATCTTACTGAGCAAGATTTAATTTCAAATAAAACTAGCTTGCTGTGGCTTTTTTTCTTAAATTGCCTACAATTTAGATTCAACAACAAATGCAAAATTAATTTTAACAAGGTATGTTACTTCTGCTACTTTAGTCGTATTTACTTGAGTAATTGATTTAAGCAAAAATAACCAATTAAGCTCGATAAAAAGTTCTAAACTCATAAGCAACCTCTTGAGAGGCTCTATTATGAATAGCCATTCGAACTTTAAAATAACACCAAATAATGAAAAGTACTATGACCCGATTTTTAGTTTGTAAAATTTTGAGTTTTCTAAGTCTTGTTTTGTGTATTATCAGTCCATCGGTTTTAGCCCAAATTACAAAAAACGTCAGCCCTGCGGTACAAACCACCCCCGACAACAAAATCTATACTTCGTTGGATGAAGCCCTCAAAACCCCCGAAAAAGTCTATCATTTGGATTTGAGTGAACAAGGATTTGACAAGCTTCCGCCGGAAATCGGCAAACTCAAAAACTTGCAAGTATTGGACTTATTCAAAAACCGAATCAAACGCCTGCCTTTTGAAATCACCCAACTAAAAAACCTCGAAGAAATCAACCTCAGCCACAATACTCAATTGATTATCAATGAGACAATGCTGGATTTGAGCAATTTGCCCAAGCTCAAAAAACTGCATCTAGCCGGTAATTTTATTCAACAATTACCTTCCAAAATCGGTACTTTGACCGGCTTGACTTTGCTCGACTTGCACGACAATTTGCTCAGTGAATTGCCCGCCGATATTGTCAAATTGAGCCATTTGAGCGAAATTTATTTGCAATCCAATCGCTTCAAAAAAATAGGCAATGAAATTACCCAACTGACAGCTTTGCAATCTTTGGATTTGTATTTTAATCAGATACAAGAAATTCCTGAATCAATCAGTCAATTGAAAAAACTGAGGACTTTTAACCTAGCGCACAATGCGGTGAGCAAACTGGCTTGGGGTATGTCGGCACTGGAAAATTTGCAGGTTTTGGATTTGAGCCGTAACACGCTTTACAATTGCCAAGAGGCTTTTTTAATTCTTTCTACTATTCCCAGCCTCAAAGCCTTGCATTTGAACGACAATCATATTCAAAAACTGCCCAATGAAATAGGCTTGCTTACGCATATTCAAGAAATATACTTGCAAACTAACGAAATCAGCATCTTGAATGAAGAAATTGTCAAACTAAAAAACTTGCGGATTTTAGACCTTAATCGCAATCAAATTAAAACAGTTCCTGATAATTTTCAAAAACTTGCCAACTTAGAGGCTTTGCACTTGGGCTACAACACCCGCCTTACCTTGTCTGATGTGTTGCCCAAATTGATTTTTTTGCCCAATTTGCGCACCCTCAATTTGTCGGGCAATGCCATTGATAAATTGCCCAACGAAATAGCCAATTTGCAATCATTGCATACCCTTTATTTGTCGGAAAATAACTTGCGCGAAATCAACCCCGAAATTACCAAACTGACTAATTTGCGAGACTTGAATTTGTCTAAAAACAGCCTCCGCAATTTACCCGATGGCTTTGGGGCTTTGCAAAACTTGACTCGACTGAGTTTATCTGCCAACGAGCTTTCGGCTGAGGCGCGCAATCAAATCCAAAAGTTGTTGCCCAAAACGACTACGGTGTATTATTAGGTCTGTAACGATTTGAAAATAAGCTATTTATCCAAAAATAAAATCATTCCTTTTGGCTCTACCGAGGCTCGATACCTTGTAAGCTAAGCGGATTTTTTTTGGGTTATGCTTTCACTCAAAAAGTCAATATTTCGGATAGTTTCGGGTTTTTAGTTTTGATTTTTTGTTAATTACCTGATAATCAGTTAGTTACAAAAAAAATATGGTTCTTTACCCATTTTGAGGAAATTCTGGCTTTATTCTAAGCCTCAACTCATTTACGTGGGCAGGCTAGACAGCCTGCATTACAATTTTCCTGAAAA
>JALONJ010000137.1 GCA_025455045.1 Microscillaceae bacterium
ACGCAGGATGACGACTTGGGGGATTTTGGATTGTTTTTTTAAAAATTTAATTTTTTGTACTTTTTTAATATATTTCAAAATATTCACGTTAAACTAAATATACCCAATCCCTTATGGCTTTTGATTTGATAGCCAAAAACAAACCCCTACCTAGTAATTAGGCGGGGGTTTGTTTTTTTAACTATCAATTTGCAACTATTTGGTAATCAGATGATTATGAATTAAGCACTACAAGCCTCACAATCGGGGTCGTCCAAAGAGCAGGCTTTGGGCATTTCGGGCATTTCATCAGTCAAAGTACTAAAACTAGCAGCGTTGGCTTTTTGGATGGCTTCGGCGGCAAGCGTATCGGCATTGCCATTGACCAAGACCGGCTCAAGGCTTTCTTCTTCTTTTTGCACCGTAAACTTAATAGCATCAGCCGCCGGACGAGTCCTTAAGTAATACATACCCGTTTTGAGTCCACGTTTCCAAGCGTAGAAGTGCATCGAGGTTAGTTTGCTAAAAGTGGCATCTTCTAAGTGAATATTGAGGCTTTGACTTTGGCAAATATATGCCCCACGGTCAGCCGCCATATCAATGATGGCTTTTTGCTTAATTTCCCATACGGTTTTGTAAATATCTTTCAAATTTTGGGGAATTTCGGCAATATCTTGCACTGAGCCGTTGGTAGCCTTGAGTTTGTTTTGCATTTTTTCGTCCCACAAGCCCAATTTGACCAAATCATTCAATAAATGTTTGTTTACCACCACAAACTCGCCCGAAAGTACGCGGCGCACATAAATATTGGAAGTAAACGGCTCAAAACATTCATTGTTGCCCAAAATTTGCGAAGTAGAAGCTGTAGGCATCGGTGCAACCAACAAAGAATTACGCACTCCATTTTTCAAAATTTGCTCGCGCAAGCCTTCCCAATCCCAGCGATTGGACTCCGGGGCTACGCCCCACATATCAAATTGGAAAATCCCTTGCGAAATCGGCGAACCCGGATAAGACTCATACGGACCAAATTTTTGCGCTTGCTCCATCGAGGAGGTCAAAGCGGCAAAATAAATGGTTTCGAAAATATCTTTGTTCAAACCCCGCGCTTCTTCGGAATCAAAAGGCATTCTCAGCATTGCAAATACGTCTGCCAAACCTTGAATACCCAATCCAATGGGGCGGTGGCGCATATTGGAACGGCGAGCTTCCGGCACAGGGTAGTAATTGACATCAATAATTTTGTTCAAATTGCGGGTAACTACCTTGGTTACTTCAAAGAGTTTTTGATGGTCAAACTTGCCATTGGTTACAAATTTAGGCAAGGCTAAACTCGCAAGATTGCAATTATGCACTAAAGCTCCATTTGCTATAAAATGGTGGGCTTCTGGAACATTCAAATCATAAACTTCTTCTTCGCCAACAAACTTAATGTCTTTTACTTCAAAATAATCTCGTCCTTCTATTTTGAAATCATATTCAGTACTTATGAATAATTGATTAAATTTATCTTCTTTTTGTGGTGAAAGTTTAAAGCCAATTGAATGCATAAAGCGAATTAAGTTATCTTCACCAATTATAGCCAATGTCCCTTGAAATCTACCTTTACGGGTATTAACCTCACCAAACCGAACCTTAGAGTGAATACCAAAACATCGTAATTGTTCTTGAACATCATACAATAAACTTTCGGAAGAAGATGATAAACAAATACTAGGTTTATCGTGGCTAGTAGTTACACAACCGTCAGCCGAAAACAAGCCGCTTAAGAAAGCAGCTATTTGCTGAGGTTCGGCATTTTTGATTTTATCATATAATCTTTTTCCTTTTGCTTTGGTAATCTCGAAACCAAATTTTGTTTTTAACAAATCACCAAATGCTTGTTTGGTCGTACTCCAAGCATAAACTCCATTTTTATCCTGATACAACTGAGGGGTCTTATGATTATATCCATTAGGTTGATATGGAGTAGTTTGGTGCCATTCTACAAGTTGCTCAACAACCATGCTTTGAGCTAATTTTTCGTCAGCTCCGAAGCACACCCCAAAAGTTTCTCGTTCGTTTTTATCAACTACTTGCCATCCATCACCCAATAGCCACCCAGCTGTTAAGAATTCTTTGTCAAGACTTTCGTTAATATTTACTTGAAATACTGCATCAGTTTTAGGTGCAAATAAATAATCACCAATTTCTATTTCAGAAAGTTTTTTCCATTGGTATTGATTACGATTAGATTTATCTTTTCCTCGTCCACGTTGAGTTCTCACTAAAAATGGATGATTGGCAGTAGCTTTGATATTTTTTGTCCCTTGTAGCCCCACCTCATAAACAGGTTTTTTCCCTTGTGGCAACAATTTAGACTTAATAAAACGTTGATTTTTAGAAAAGTTTTTGTCATCTTCAAAATAAACAGCTACTTCTTCACCATCGCAATCAATTATATTTTTTAGACCGTTTTTAGTCAAAATTTTCGTGTCTTTGGGAAAACAAACTGCCACTTCCTCGGGGCTGGTGTATTCCAAAATTTCGGTACAAAGATTAGAACTTTTAATCGTTCCCAAGTTTTTTTGATTCGATTTGCTGTTGCAAGCATCTTTGTAGAGCATATACGGCGTGCCGGTCTCAATTTGTGATTCAATGATTTTGAACCACAATTCTTGAGCTTTGATTACTTTGCGGGCGCGCCCTTCGGCTTCGTATTGGGTATAAAGTTTGTCGAATTCTTCGCCCCATACTTCGGCTAAACCGGGAGCTTCGTTGGGGCAAAACAATGACCAATTTTCGTCATTTTCGACCCGTTTCATAAACAAATCCGAAATCCACATCGCGTAGAATAAGTCGCGGGCGCGATTTTCCTCTTTGCCGTGGTTCTTTTTCAAATCCAAAAACTCAAATATATCGGCGTGCCAAGGTTCAAGATAAATCGCAAACGCACCTTTGCGTTTGTTGCCGCCTTGATCCACGTAGCGCGCGGTGTCGTTGAATACGCGCAACATTGGAATAATGCCGTTGGAATGTCCGTTAGTGCCTTTGATGTAAGAGCCGGTCGCGCGAATGTTGTGAATTGATAAGCCAATGCCGCCTGCTGATTGCGAAATCAAAGCGCATTGTTTCAAAGTATCATAAATACCCAAGATAGAATCCTCCTGCATAGTGAGCAAAAAGCAAGATGAAAGTTGCGGCTTGGGCGTACCGGCATTGAACAAAGTAGGCGTAGCGTGGGTAAACCAACGCTCCGAAAGCAAATTATAAGTCTCGATTACGGCATCAATGTCATCACCGTGGATACCTACGGCTACGCGCATCAACATATGTTGGGGGCGTTCGGCGGGTTTGCCGTGCATTTTGAGGAGGTAGGAACGCTCCAAGGTCTTGAAACCGAAGTAATCGTAACCAAAATCACGGTCATAAATAATGGCTGAGTTGAGCGCATCGGCGTGTTTTTTAATCACTTGGTAGGTTTCATCGGACAATAAGCCGGCTTTTTCGCCGGTTTTGGGGTCGATGTACTCATACAATTGCTTCATCGTTTTGGAAAACGACTTATCCGTATTTTTTTGCAAGTTCGAGATGGCTATACGCGCCGCTAAAATGGCATAGTCGGGGTGAATAGTCGCCATCGTTGCACAAATTTCGGCGGCGAGATTGTCCAATTCCGAGGTAGTTACGCCATCATAAATGCCATTGATGACCTTCATCGCAATTTGTACGGGTTCTACATAATTGCGATTGAGGCTGTACGATAGTTTCTCGATGCGAGCGGTGATTTTGTCAAATTTTACGGTTTCGCGCCGTCCATCACGTTTGATTACTTCCATACTATTTTTTGTATCGTTGTTTTAAGATATTATTTTTTTTTGATTGTAAATGGTAAACTTTTTATAACTAACTGATAATCAATTAGTTGTGTATTTTTGATATTTTTATTTTAAGGTTGAATACAACTTAATAAGAGGCAATTTTTTATTAAAAAAGAATGATTGTTGAAAATGTTTCTCGACAATTTTTTAGTCGAAATACGTACAAACAAATTTAATTCAAATTTTTAAAAACTCACTAGGATTTATTACCAATCTTTATCGACAAAAACTTAACCCTTTGATAATGAATGAGATAAATTTTGTCGAAAGCTTATTATTTTTTTAATGTTATTTTAATGTAATATTTTGTAATAAAGTTCCTTAAAAAAGAAAACTCCCCCCAACTTTTGGGGAGAGTCATTTTGTCAAGTGTTTGCAAACTTACATTTTTATTGAGAAATAAATTCAATCATTTTTTAATTTTTTTGTAACTCTTTGATTATGAGGTGATTATTTTAGAGACTGAGTTTGTTCAGGTATTCGGTTAAACCTTGGGCGGGGTTGGTAGTCTAAAAAATGAATTGCGCGCCGGATGGAAGCCGGACGGAGGAGACCCCGCCTGCGCGCGCACTTCCCTAGCGAGTGGTTGACCAACCACTCGCTAGGGAAGTGCGCGCGCAGGCGAGGCTTCTGCTTTGCCGAGAGCCGGAAATCGCGCCCTAATGAATTAGGAGCTGGGAATTGGGAATGGTTCTTCAGTACTTTTTAGGAATTGTTTAGTTTAGAAATCGCCTGAAGCCACTTAGGAATTAGGAATTAATAATTAGGAATTAGAAATTATTTAATTGCCTGATTTTCAATTAATTATATTTTTAAAAGTGTTACTTTATTGTGAATCTGTTTCTTAGGCACCCAGGCTGGAAGCCTGTGTTACAATTTTCCCGAAAAGTGGTGAGGAAATAAAAAAACAAATTAAGTCATTGATTATCAATAAATTACAAGGGTAAAACGAATGAATCAACAAATCAAAATTCAGCATTTGTATTGGCGTGCCGGATTTGGGCCAAAGCTGGACGAGTATTCGCAATGGGCAAATTTGAGTATAGGGCAGGCAGTAGATAAAATGTTTAGCCAATCGGTTGATTATCAAGAAGTTATAATTGATAGTGCAGTTCCAGTCGATTGGCAAACCTGGCAGCCTATGTCCAAAGAAGAACGGCGGAGAGTGATAAAAGATGCGCGGCGACTCATCAGGACTTTGAACCTGAAATGGCTGAAGCAAATGACGGACACACCGGCGCAACTGCGCGAAAAAATGACGTTTTTTTGGCACGGGCATTTTGCTTGCCAAGCCAAAAATGTGTTTCAAGCGCAGGCGCAAATCAATACGCTTCGCAAATATGCTTTGGGCAAATTGGGCGATTTGTTGGAGGCGGTTGCCAAAGACCCGGCAATGTTGCGATTTTTGAACAATCAGCAAAACCGCAAGGCACACCCCAACGAAAATTTTGCCCGCGAACTGCTCGAGTTGTTTACCTTGGGGCGAGGCAACTATACCGAGCAAGACATCAAGGAGGCGGCAAGGGCTTTTACGGGCTGGAGTTCGGAAGGTGAGCGTTTTGTGTTTCGGCAAAATCACCACGATTTTGACAAAAAAACTTTTATGGGCAAAACCGGCAACTGGGGCGGTGAAGACATTATTCGCATTGTCTTGGAAAATCGCCAAACGGCAAGGTTTATTACCACAAAAATATATCGATTCTTGGTGAATGAAGTACCTGATAATGAACGAATTAGCCAATTGGCTGAGGTATTTTATCAATCAAATTATGATATTGGGTTGTTGTTGCGACAAATCTTGACTAGCGATTGGTTTTATGCCGACCAAAATATTGGGGCAAAAATCAAATCGCCCATTGAGCTGATTGTGGGCTTGCAGAGGCAATTTAATTTAAAATTTAGTCAAGAAAACAGTCCTTTGTTTTTGCAAAAAATACTGGGGCAAATGTTGCTTTATCCGCCCAATGTGGCGGGTTGGGCAGGCGGGCGCAATTGGATTGATAGCTCGAGTTTGTTGTTTCGTTTGCGCTTGCCCGAAGCCATTTATCGAGCTTCGGAAGTAGATACGGAAGCCAAAGAGGAAGAAGATGTACAAAAATCGGGGGTATTTGCCGAGAAAATCCGGCGATTTGAAGCCGAGTTTGATTGGCAACCTTTGCTCAAACATTGCGCCGGTGAAACCAATCAAAAGGTGGCTTTTGAAATGCTAAAGGCTTATTTTTTACAAAAAAAACCTTTGCTTGCCGTCGAGTTGGAGAAGCATTTGGCGGGCTTGCCCACCAATGCCGAAACCCTCAAACAATGGGCGGTTACATTGGCGGGCTTGCCGGAGTATCAGGTTTGCTAGGCTAATATGTTGATAATCAGAGAGTTATAAGAAAAAATCATTTTTTTAGCTTGACTTTTGCCCATTTGCATACGCCGCCTACGGGCGGGTTGTGTTTGGCAACACTTACCTCAACCGATTTGACTTGGGGGAAGGTCGCATAAATTTCGTTGATGATTTGCTGGGCAATATGCTCGAGCAGTTTGGCGGGTTTTTGCATTACTTCTTGCACTATTTTATACAAAGCTCCATAATCTACGGTCATTGAGAGCTTGTCGGCGAGGGCGGCTTCGCTAAAGTCGGTTTCGATAGTGAGGTCAATGCTAAATTTGTTGCCGATGGTGCGTTCTTCTTTAAAAAAACCGTGATAGGCAAAAAACTCCAAGCCTTCGAGTGAGATAGTTCCCATATTTAGTCAAATAGTCAGTTACTTGTTTAGATTGTTTGTTGGTAATTGGCGGTTGGAGTCTGAATAGACTCAAGGTTGGTAGGTAGTGCCAACAAAACTCATAAACTATTGATTATCAATGGTTTATGAGTTTTTATTTTTTATAAATCAATTATCAACACCTCACCCTACCTTACTTAGTCTTATTGGTTTTGAACTTCTTTTTGATTTATGAATTTAGGTTTTCATTATCAAAAAAAGAATTGGTTTCTTGCAAGGGTTCAAAATTGGTAAAAGTAACATCGGGTTCGGGTTCGTTCAGCACTTCGGCAATGGTGTGCGAGTCGTGCGTCAGTTGAAACTGATTGGTTTCTTGTGCCAAAGCAAAACTTTGTTGGTCAATGTGTTGATTGCGGTCTTCCAAATAATCTTCGGCGGCTTTGATTTTATCTTCAAAGTAGTTGTCGGGGTGTTTGGCTTCAAAGCGTTGGAGTTTTTCCATAGATTCATTCATAAATGAGCGCAATTCAAGCAAAAAGTTGTCGCGGTAGGTCTCGAGTTCTTTGTAAAGGCGTTCTTTGCCTTTCATCTCAAGAATCATCTCGTCGATGGTATTGCGGGCGCGTACTTGGGCTTTTTGGACAATTTCTTTGGCTTGGAGGCGGGCATCATTCAATATAAAATCGGCTTTGTTTTGCGCTTCTTGGACTTTGAGTTCGGCGGTTTTGCGGGCTTGTTCTACGATATTGGTGCTGGTATCTTCGGCGGTTTTGAGGGTGCGAAAGAGCGATGATTCGACTTCTTTGAGTTTGGAAACTTCTTTTTCCAACAAATCGATGCGAATTTTTTGCTCTTTGTTTTCATCTTGCAAAAGCTCCCATTCTTGCGCCAGCAAAAGCAAAAACGAGGCTACTTCTTCGCGGTCATAGCCCTTGGCAAAGGTTTTGGTGCTAAAGGTTTTTTGTTTTATCTCGAGCGGGGTAATTTTCATACAATATTTTTTAAAAAGTGATACAACAACAATCGGGTATGGACAATAAAGTGAATTAGGAATTAATAATTACGAATTAGGAATTATACAAATCATTGATTATCAATAGGTTATACTTTTTAATTGTTTATTTTAAAATTATGGTTCTTCACCACTTTTCAAGAATGAAAATCTTTTTTCTGAAATTTATCAATTTCAGTGATTCTGAGCATTAATGAACCAAGCGATAGCTTGGTTCATTAATGCTCAGAATCACTGAAAAGCGAGAGCTTTTCAGAATTCAATGGAATTCCCAAAGGCAATTCCTGAAAAGTGGTGAAGATCCAAAATTATTACTTAAAAGTCTGATAATGAATTATTTATACAAATAAATTGCTTGATAAAATTAAATTTACAAATTGAATACAAATTTCCTAAAGTCCTCATTACGAACAACTTACTAAATAAAGTCTAATTTAGACAAAATTTGAGAAAGCAAATAATTTTTAGCAAAATACTTCATTTTTTTTGGTTTATTTTAATTTTTTGGGTTTTTCGAGTTTTATGCGGGGCAGTTTTATTTTTTTTATTTCACAAATATCTGATAATCAAGGATTTAATCAATATTTTAGCCCTATATATCTGGATTTGCGCCAAACTTTGTTTAAAAAACAGTATTTATCGATTAATTTAGCATTTTAAGCCCCAAACTTCTTTGCTTGAATATGCTTGACTACTACGAAATATTGGAAATTGACAAAAAAGCCACCAAAGACCAAATCAAAGCAGCTTACAAACGCTTGGCTTTGAAGTACCACCCCGACCGCAATTTGGATAATCCCTATGCCGAAGATGTCTTCAAACGAGTCAATGAGGCTTATCAAGTATTGTCCGATGACTTGAAACGTAGTTATTATGACTTGAAGTTTAGCAGCCCATATATACCTGATAATCAGCCGGTTACGAATAACGCTTATACTTATGCCACTTACACGCCCCCGCCGCCTAGCCAGCCTTATGAAAACAGTTACGACCCCAAACTGTATGTTTCAAAAAAACTTCGCCAGAGAATCCAAATCGGGACAATTGTGGGCTTGGTGGTGCTGGTTTTTGGGGGTATTTGGCTCAATTATTATATGAATAATCAAACGGCTTTTGCGTATTATCGAGAAGCGGTTTCGCTCTACAAACAAAGCCAAAAACACGCGGCAATTATTCGTTGTGGCAACGCTATTCATTACAAACGAGATTTGTATGAGGCTTTTTTGCTCCGAGCCAAAATCAATGAAGAACTGGGCAATCATTTTAAGGCAATGGATGACTACAGCCACGTTATCAGCCAACAAGATGCCCCAAGTGCCAATTTGTATTTTGTGCGGGGCAAAGTAAACCTAAAACGCTATGCCTATCCCGAAGCCTTGACTGATTTTGACCAAGCCATCCGCCTAGATGCCCGACAAGCTGATTATTTTTACTACCGCGCCCTGACCAAAGCTGAGGCTGACCATCAAAAATTTAGCTCCACCGATATTTGTCAAGACCTGCAAAAAGCCCGAACTTTGGGCAATCAAATGCAAAACCCGAATTTGAAAAAGCTATGTGAGTAAGTTTAGGAATTGAAATTGGGAATTATTTAATCACCTGACTTTCAGCCAGAGGCAGACACGGTCAATTGATTATGTTTTTAAAAAATTTGTTTTATTTTGTATCTATTCCTTAGTAACAAGAAAAAAACAATGTGTACAATATTTTTTGATAACCTATTGACGTGTCCGCCTCTGGTGGATTTTCAAGTAATTAAAAAATTATTCACTCTATATTATTTACTATTCATTACTTAGTGTTTTATCAGGTTGATACTGTCGGGTAGTATTTGATGATTTTTTTTAGAACACAGATGACGCGGATTGGACGGATTTGCACCGATAAATCCGTGTCTATCTGTCTAATCCGCGTCATCTGTGTTCCATTTTTAACCACAAAATGGCGTAATTAGGTACGAAAATTTTAATGATGATTAGCCAAATCATTTTATCCTACAGTATTTAATATTCAGAACACTTAGTCATTCGGCTTCAAAATTCAAGTTCAAGATTCAGGTTCAAAAATTTGAAAATTCGAGAATTTTACTCCCCTTGATACCCCGAAGCATTGAATATTTCGGAGGCATTTGCCTTTCGCATCAGGTCGGGCAGATTTACATCGGGGTTTTTTTGTAAATATTTTTGCACAATGCGCCAGCCCAGCCATTGCCCAATACGCCCCGGACAACTGCGGTTGATTTCTGCCACAAAAGGGCGTTCTTCCAGATAAGTTTGTTTGACAAAATGATTGTTGGAAAACAATACTTTTTTCTCAATGATATGATTCCAAACAAAATTTCGGTTGGCTTCATCTTTAATATTGGCAATCTCGGCAGTGGTATAGCCAATCAAAAGCGAATCGGGGGTGCAGGGCATCATCATTTTGGCAAATTGGTAGGCTTTGCCGTGGTAAATCATCTCTGCCAAAACAGTTTTGTCGGCAAAATCGGTTTGGTTATAACGATTGGAAATGTATTTGACACAATTGGCAACAATGGCTTCGCGGCGGTAGCGTTGCCAAATATAGTCGGGCATCAACTCCACCGGCGGGCGAAAAGCATCTTTGCTCTTTTGGAGGAAGAAATCCAAGCTAATGACAATGGCATCTTCGCTAATGAATAAATCATTGCCCAAAAACGAACCCAAGCCGGTAATGGTGGTATAAATGGTTGGGATTTTGAAATCGCCATAATAGTACTTGATATGGCGAAATGCCTCTGTAAATTGCCGTTGAATATCCGAAATGTCTTTGAACTGGGCTTGGCATTGTGCCAAAACCTTGTCTTTGATTTCGGGGGTATTAATCATTCGAAAAATAGCATCTACTACCACCGAGTCATACTTTTGCTGGCGTAGGCGGGCTTGCGGATTGGTAGGTTCGGCTTTTTTTTCTTCGGCAATTTTTATATCAGTTTGGAGTTGGTTTTTAATTTCCGATTTTTTATCTATCTGATTATCAGCTATTTGCGTTGAGTCTGCACCTAAATACCGATAAAATCGGCGCGCAAAAAGGGCATTTTTTTGCAAAAATTGTTGGATTTCGGTTTTGGATTTGAGGGCAAAAAGCTCGTCTTCCAGCCTTACCACTTTTAAATCTATCTTGATTTGGGCAAGTTTGTCGGCGGCGGCGGGGTCTTGGCAGGCATCGTTTTGGCAGGCAGACAAGCCTAAAATTGCGCCGAGTAGTATAGTTAAGTATTTGATTTTCAAGGTTTTATAAAAATTTATTTTCTTATACAGCAATGAATTATTTTTTTGATTTAATAAATATAAAATGTTGATTATCAATGAGTTATAATTATTTTTTTGGTTCTTCACCACTTTTCAGGAATGAGAATTTTTTTGTCATTCTGAGCGAAGCGAAGAATCTGAAACTCTTGATAATCAACGCTTTAGATTCTTCGCTTCGCTCAGAATGACAAAGCGAGAGGAATTGCCTTTGGCAATTCCTGAAAAGTGGTGAAGAACCTATTTTTTACTTCAATTAACAATGCTTCGGACAGTTTTTATAAGTAATTGACTGTATCTGCTTCTGGCTGATAATTAATGTATTGCATCAGCACACCAGCACATTTTATAATTAACTCATTACTAAATCACTCTTTCACTTCTTCCAATTCCGGCTTAAGAGCTTCGCGGGCTTTGACAATTTCGCAAGCCAAAAAAATGGACTCACGCAAGGAGGTTTCATCGGCTAAGTTTTTACCGGCAATATCATAAGCCGTCCCGTGGTCGGGCGAGGTGCGCACAATGGGCAAGCCCGCCGTAAAATTGACCCCTTCGGTCATTGCCAAAGTTTTGAAAGGTACTAACCCTTGGTCGTGGTACATTGCCAACACTGCATCAAACTTGCGATAATCGTGCTTGCCAAAAAAACCATCTGCCGGAAACGGTCCATACACCAAATTGCCCCGTTTTTTCAACTCCAATACCGCCGGACGAATCACGGCTTGTTCTTCATTGCCCAACAAACCTTCTTCGCCGGCGTGCGGGTTGAAGCCCAATACGGCAATTTTGGGTTTTTGAACCCCAAAATCTCGTTTTAAGCTATCGGACATTAAGCCGATTTTTTTAAAAATTCGCTCGCGGGTTATCAAATCACTCACCTCACGCAGGGGTACGTGTCCGGTAAGTACGCCTACCCGCAAGAACTCACTGACCAAAAACATCAAATTATCTTCCACACCACAAGCATTTGCCAAATACTCGGTATGCCCGGGAAACGGAAACTCCTCGCTTTGGGTATTGTGTTTGTTGATAGGCGCGGTAACTACGGCATCAATTTGCCCTTTGAGGGCATCGCGTACCGCCAATTTGAGACATTCTACGGCGTACCAACCGGCTTCTTGAGTAACTTGCCCGGGATTAACTTCAAAATTGCGATTGGCGTGAACGGCAATTAAATTAGTTTTTTTGAGGGTGATTTGAGTGGTATTATTCACTTGGTTGATAAACCAGTCGGGGTATTGATGCAATTTGCGGTATTTGGAAATGATTTTCATTGACCCATAAATCACCGGTGTACAAATGCGTAGGATACGATTATCGGCTAAGGCTTTCAAAATAACTTCGGTGCCAATGCCGTTGAAATCGCCAATGGTGATGCCTATGATGGGTTTATCGCGGGGTATTTTTTTGTCGCTCATTCAATTGTATGTTTTTAGCTTATTTTCATAAGTTGTTGATAATCAATGTTTTATTTTATACCAAAAAATAAGTATCTAAATCAGATTCAGTTTCTTACAACGATTTTTGTGCAACAAAGTTAATGGCTTTTGGTATATCACAAAACAACCGGGCAAGGTTTAATTGGCGAATCGATAATTGATAAAAGCAATTGAAAATTTTATAACTATCTGATTATCAGGTTATTATAATTTTATTTTGCCTCTTCATATTTTCATACAAATCAAAAATAAAATTCTAAAAATTTGCATTTCTCCGTGATTCTGAGCAAATCGATCCACCTAAAACATTGATTATCTTTTGCTTTTGACAAATATAGTGTAGGGTTACTTGGTTTCGTTGTTTCTTTTTTATCAAGAAAAAAGAAAGATGAATCAAAAATGTAGGTTCTTTACCCATTTTGAGGAAATTCTGGCTTTATTCTAAGCCTCAACTCATTTACGCGGGCAGGCTAGACAGCCTGCATTACAATTTTCCTGAAA
>JALONJ010000581.1 GCA_025455045.1 Microscillaceae bacterium
ACAACCGACCCCGTAAAAAATTGGATTATTCCACGCCTAATGAAATCGTGAAGCGGTACATTTTAAACCCAAAAATTGCATTTCAAACTTGAATTCAAGATAAGTTATGTATGTAATAGTGTGGAAATCAGTTAGTTATGAAAAAAATCAAAAGCCGGAGAAGCCCCGACTCCTGACCGAATCTACAAATCTAAAAAGAATTATGTCTTGTTTGTTTCCAAAGTTTTGGAAATGGTCAACTCTAGTTTAATTATCTGATAATCAGCATTTTATCATTGAGAATCAAAAGCCGGAGAAGCTCCGACCTTTGATTGAATCTACAAATCTAAAAAGAATTAACCGTTCAATATGACGAATACAAACTCCCTTGCCGGAGAGTCTATAATTTGCAAAAACAATGATAGGTTTGTTAATTTTTATGGATATGCGAATTTTTCTTAGGATATCGAGGATTAGATATATACTTAGATCGTTTTGCTATTCAAAAAACAACCAAATGCACTTGTTTTGAATAGAAATTGCTACCTAAAAATACCGATTGTTTAAACATTGATTATAAATCACTAAGAGCAAATCCAAATACTGGGCAAAGTGGGATAGCTAGAGCCTGAAGGTGCAATAAAGTAAATAAATAGACTTTCTTAATGAAATAAATTGTAAGTTTTGAAAAGCTCGGCTTCGGAATACAATTTTTTGATAATTAGTGTGGAAATTAAAAGGAAATGAATAATGCGAAGTTTGTTCTAACTCTTTTTCCGAATTATTGGATTGTGAAGATTCGGTATAGGGATCCTCTTGTTTGGGTTTTGCCAAAGGTTGTTCAGGCAGTTCAATATAGAGGTTGAGGTGGTGAGGGGTAGGTACATCTATGAAATCAGATTTTTGGGCAAAAGCAATTTGAACCCCAAAATAAAGTAAAATGAGGGGGAAAACACAAACAATATTTTGCCACAATTGTTTCATACTACAAATGTGAAATTTTAATTTGAAATATACAAATTATCGGCTATTTATTTTGAAATAATCCACTATGATCTTTCACACTTTTAATGCTTTTGGCAATATAAACATCTGATTATTTGGGTTTTAGATTATAAAAAAAAACATTATTTCTTTTTACGCAAAATCAAGCCCACTTCTATTATGCCAGCGATATCTTCTTCGCCCATTGCTTGGGTAAGGGTAAACTTATAAGTACCCGTTTCCAAAAATTGATAGCTAGTATTTATTGCTTGTTCTAGGTCGGTCATTTCGCCCATTGTAGAGCCAAGATGCTCGCCTTGTGCGTTGCGGATAGGCACTGTGTAATCCTGCTCGACAGATTTTCCGGATGGGCTTTGAATACTTAGTTTAAACTTGAGGGCTTGATGACGAATCATTGGCAGATAACGAAACCCGGCAACAATCGCTAGAGGTGGATTAGTTTCTTTTATCTCTACGGCAAAGGTTGTAGGTTTGGATGCCTTCCAATCCAAGAGTTTAATATCTTCATATTTTTGGTAGTAATTGCCTGATTTACAGGCACTTATGCCGATAATGATAAGGTAAAAAAATATTTTTTGGGCGAATTGCATATTTTTGTTTTTTCTTGATTTTATCCTAAAATTTTTTTCTTGAGCCAAATCTTGGCAATGAGTTTATAAGCAAGGTTTATCTTATCAATTCAGTATCGGCAACGATTTGGTGCAAAATAAGGTCAGTTTCAATCAGGGCAGTTTCCAAATATATCAAACATTCTTCATAAATTTGGCGATTATGCCAATTATCTTTCATCATTTCCACCAATCCCATCGAGTTAGCCAAAGGGCGGCGCAAGATATGCGATTGAATAAACGCAATTTTTCGCAAACGTTCATTTTGCTGGGTGATTTTTTCCAGAGCTTTTTTATAGGCAGTAATGTCTTGGCTATAACTAATCAAGCCTTCGGCGGTCGGATAGACTGATACATTCAAATAACGCTGGGTAAAAGAAGAAAAAATCTCGAAATGACAACTTTCTTGGCTGCTCAATACCTTTTCATAATAAGCCAAAAAACCATCGGTTTTGATAAAAGGCAATACTTCATCAATTTTTTTACCCAAATAAAAATCAAGGGTTTGCGGCATAAACTGCATAAAAGCCGGATTGATGTAAGTAAATTCTAAATTTTTGTTTAGGGTACAAAAAGCATCGGTAATACTCTCGAGGACATTCTCTAGGCGATTTTTATAATTTTCAATGGTTTGTTGTGCCAAGTAGTTTTCGGTTATATCGCGGGCGATAACCATACCAGATTGCTTACCATTGAAGGAAATATGATTAGCGCTTATATCCACCCATATTACCTCACCATTTTTTTTACGATGCCGCCAAACGCCTAGTTGTTGGTAGCCTAATTTGGAGTCTTTTCTGGTCAAATTTTTTACTTTTTCTATATCCTCAGCCGGACGAATATCGTAAATGGTCATTTTTAGAAACTCATCTCTTGAAAATCCATAATGTTGAATTGCCGCTTCATTGACTTCAATAAAACAATAGTTTTCGCGCTCAAAAACCCACATTGGATTGGGGTTTTGGGTAAAAAGATGGCGGTAGTCCTCTTGAGTATGATATAAGGCTTGATAAGTTCGGTAAAATAACTGGTATAAAACAAAGCACGTCAGCGTAGCAAATAGCAAGCTAGCCCAAAAAAAATGGTGATCTGTATAATGGTTGCGGTTGATCAAGAAGGGATTGATGGCATAGAAGTACATTGCTGTAATCCAAACACAACTGAATAACCACAGCCCAAGGCTAATGATGTGAGGTAGGAAGCGACTCGATATTTTTGAAATAAATTTTGTCATTTATTGCAAAAAATAAGTATGAGAATTAATTAGGGATTAAATTATACGGTAGTGCCTTAAATATAATGCTGAACATAATTAGTGAAAAGGTATTGAGGTAATTTTCAGCATTACATCTGTGGCACTACCAATTATATATTGTTAAAAAAATGTTAAAGCAAATTGTTTTAAAAAAGGAAATTTTTTTAAATTTTTATTAGTCAATACCTCGATCAGTTTTATAAATGATTGATTATCAGCTAGTTATGTTATTTTAAATATTTTTTTATAACTGACTGATTATCAAGTAATTAACGAATAACCCGAAACTATATCAGCAATTCCCACTATAAAATAATTAAACGAAAGTTTTATATTCCAATACTTCGGACAGTTTTATAAATGATTGATTATCAGCTAGTTATGTTATTTTAAATATTTTTTGTAACTGACTGATTATCAAGTAATTAACGAATAACCCGAAACTATATCAGCAATTCCCACTATAAAATAATTAAACAAATGTTAATATTTTAATTGTATTTGCTAAAAAAACACCTATTTGTAAGTCATTGACAATCAAGGCATTAGATGTATTTTCCATTAAATTGCCCTTAGCGAAACCCTAGAATTTTTGGAACGAAAGCCGCAAAAATTCGGTTTGAAGCGAGCTTCAGCGAGCGACTAAGCGAATTCGTAG
>JALONJ010000582.1 GCA_025455045.1 Microscillaceae bacterium
GTAAAACTCTTTTAATCCAATCACTATTTCTTTTCCAGTAATATCATCTTCAAAAAGGGTATTTTTATTCTTGTCTTTGTAATTAACAAAATATTTATTAGTATGTCTTGCTAATATATGTCTTAAACCATAATCCGCTTCTGTACCAGCTGACAAAGTAACTTTACCAAGAGCCTCATTCTCCAAAACATATACTTGCTCTTTTTCTGAAACATTAGAGTTTAGTACATATTCTGCGGGATTGTGAATAAGATAACGAGCACTGTCCGCAAAATACTCTCTATCATTATAACCAATATAGCCCACAAGCAGTGAGGCTAATAGCAAAGAAGTTGCATTTTTCATAAAAAATTGATTGAAATATATATAAACAAATTAAAGATATTAATTAGATAATTGGTATATAGAATAGAAATATACTTAAAATTCTAAATAATCAAAAAAAATGAATGATTTTTATTCAACCTTTTCTACGACTTTTTACAATTAAAAATAATATAACTACTTGATTATCAAATGTTTATACGCATATTTAGAAATAAAACAAACAGAATTTGTCATTAGCCCCCAGAAAACAAAAATCCTTTTTGCGAACCAATCTAGCGATTAGTTCACAAAAAGGATTTTGATAACCTTCCAATGGAATGAATTAAATCTCCCGATTCACATCAAAAGCCTCCAAATAATCGGCTACTCTGCGGGCAAACATTCCGCCCAATGCGCCATCGACAATTCGATGGTCGTAAGAGTGCGAAATAAACATCAAATGGCGAATCCCAATCAAATCGCCGGTTGGGGTTTCAATTACGGCCGGTTTTTTCTTGATTGCCCCAAATGCCAAAATTGCGACTTGCGGCTGCATAATGATCGGCGTACCCATTTCGTTGCCAAAACTGCCAATGTTCGACATTGAATAAGTGCCACCCGAAAGCTCATCTGGGTTGAGTTTGTTGGCGCGGGCGCGGTTGGCAAGGTCGTTTACTTTTTTGGTCAAGCCCAAGAGGTTGAGTTGGTCGGCATTTTTGATCACTGGCACTATCAAATTGCCACTGGGCAGAGCCGCCGCCATTCCGACATTTATATCTTTTTTGACAATGATTTTGTCGCCCTCGACCGAGCTATTGACCATCGGAAAATCGCGCAAAGCCTTGGCAATTGCCTCAATAAATACCGGCGTAAAAGTGATGTTTTCGCCTTCGCGTTTTTTGAATTGGTCTTTAATTTTGTTGCGCCAAAGCACAATATTGGTAACATCGACCTCGACAAACGTGGTAACGTGGGGCGAAATGCGCTTAGATTCCACCATTCTTTGGGCAATCATCTTACGCATTCTATCCATTTCAATAATATCAGCCGCCCCCGAAAACGAAACTGCCGGCGTGCTGATAAACTCGGCTACTTTTTCTTCAACTGCCTGATTTACAAGCACTTGCGGGATTGAAATAGGTTTTTCGACCAACGTTTCAATGGTTTTGGTGGGTTGTCCGGCTTTTTTCAATTGCACAAATGCCAGAATATCTTTTTTGGTAACGCGGTTTTCTTGCCCGGTACCGGCTATGCTGGCTAATTCAGCCATCGAGATGCCTTCTTCTTTGGCGATATTGAGTACTAAGGGGGAATAGAAACGATTGTCGGTGGTTTGGGTTGCCTTGCTTGCGCCATTGGTGGTGAGCGTACTTACTTGGCTAATGATCTGCTCAATTTGGCTAACTGCCTCTAATACAGGCACTTGCGTAGGGGCAGGGTTGCTTGCCGCTCCCTCAGTCCCAATGACGGCAATTGCCTTGCCAATGGCTACTACTTCGCCCTCTTGCGCCAAAATTTGCAACAAAACTCCAGCGTGAGTCGAGGGAATTTCGGTATCTACTTTGTCGGTAGCCACTTCCAAAATGGGTTCGTCTTGCTCGATGGGGTCGCCTACTTTTTTGAGCCATTTGAGGATAGTGCCTTCCATTACGCTTTCGCCCATTTTGGGCATTATCAATTCAACTGAAGCCATATTTCAAATTTTTGAATTTGCGGATTTTCGATTTTTAAATCTATGAATACAATGAGCTTAAAAAATTTGTAATCTATTGATTATGAGATAATTAACTCATAATTGATAACTCATAACTCATAATTTGCCTCAAAGGTACGCAATTCTATTGGAAAAATAGCAGTTGGATTTTTTTGATTTAAAATTATAAAAATTAGTGATTTTTAGTTTTAAAATACTTGGTTTACTGAAATAAATTTTGCCAAATAAAAATTGGTTTTCGTAATTTTCAATTAAAAGAAATTTGGAAAAAATGTAATAAAAAATTTTCGGTTTTGATAAAAATTATATGGTACTACCGTCTAGCCGGTGCGCGCGAGTGGCTTTATACCCTAGCCAAGCTAAATGATTTAGGCAAAGTTGTAAAGTATCTGAGAGTATTATAACTCATTGATAATCAATTGATTATATTTTGTTTGGTGATATTTTGTGATTTTTAAGAACTAGAGTTGAACAGATTTGGTAGATTTTTACCGATAAAGCCGTGCTTATCAGCCTAATCAGTATTCATCAATATTCTATTTTTACAAATAAAATCGTTTCACTGGGTAAAAAAATTAATTTTTATCACCCGAGAGGGAATAAGCCTAGAACACCGATAATGCGGATTAAATGAATTTTTCACAAATTTTTGCTCTGGATTCATCATTGGGCATCGCTAAATGAGAATAGTTTTTCTGCAAAATCAGCAATTTTTTCTTCATTCCTGAGAAGGTGCGAAAAATCTATCATCTTTTTGGGTGTTTGAGTCATTTTTTCAATTATTTCTTTTTGTTTGTATTCAATTCTTGGGCAATATGGGCTAGAGAATAAGCTACTCGACCGGTTTCTTGGGCGATAGGATCGGCTTTGAACTCAGTCAATACTGTTTGAATGACCTCATCAGAGCTAATCGCTGGGATATCTACACGTTTTGGAAGCCTTGCCCGATATTTTGTCAATACATCCAATAGCATTTCTATTTGCAATAAGGTATTTTGTGGGAGGGTTTCAAAAATATATTCATACAAAATGCTTTTGAAAATGCTTATTTGTTGGGCTTTTTTGGCAGGGATTTGTACGGCAAACCATCGCCACAATACTACTGTTGCCAATATGACCGTAATGATATAGCCTATGGAGAAAATAACAAAAGTGAGCCGCATATTGGCTTCCTCTTCACTAGTCATAGACCGCCCGCCATTGATGGCACTCAAATCTCCATTTGAATTGATGAGATGCCAAATCGTAATCCCGCCTACCAAAGTTCCCAAAAAAAGCACTGCTCCTAAGTAGTAATTCATCAAATAAACTTTCATAGTCAGGTAAGTGTGTCTATCCCATCTTTTAAATGAAAATACATCTACCTTGCTTACTTCTATGGATTCTTTCTTGTATTCCAATCTTTCAAGCGTTTTGTTTCTTTGATAAATGGCATATTCTTGGGAAATGTCTTTTCCTGTACTTTCGTCTTCTTTGA
>JALONJ010000583.1 GCA_025455045.1 Microscillaceae bacterium
GGCGGGTAAAATTCAGGTGCAATTTCGGTACAGGCTTGATTTCGTTGTTTCTTTTTTATCAAGAAAAAAGAAAGGGAGGTAACAAACCTTTCTAATAAGCACCTCATTATCAATGCTTTATATAAAATTCGATTTATAAAAATTCTAGAAAATTAAATATTCGTTTAAAATTTCTACAGTGGGAATTACTGGAACTAGAAACTAGAAACTGTCCGAACTATTGTAAGTAATGAGCTTAGGCATTAATAATTAGGCTGCTTACTGAGTAGGGAAGATTATTGAAAGTAGTGCTGATTGTTAATTTCTCATTCTCGAGTATTTGTCCACTTCAAAAATCTCGGAAAACTCTTGGGTTCAAAAATTTATACAAATCAATATGAAACCGCGCCGCTTGTTCATAAGGCAGAAAATGCCCACAACGGTCGTATATTTTAAGCTTTCCGAATTTGATTTGTTGAGTACCTCGAATAGCTATTTCTTCGGTGGTGTGCCAGGGGTGCAAAAATTTGTTGGGAATTAATTGATCATTTTTGCCAAATAATACCAGAGTTGGTAAGTCCAGCTCGCTCAAATGCTCAAAAATTGCTTCTTCGGTCATTGCCTTTACCGAGCGTCCCAATACTTTGGGAAGGTGCGTATTATCGCGCCAAGTATAAAAACTATGATTGAAGGCTTGCAATTTGGCATATTCCGCTTCATTCCATTCATAAAAATAATTGCGAAGATTCAAAATCCATTGCAAATATGAAGATGGGCTTATCATTCCACCACCGGTAAATTGTTGCAACAACAACTTTTCGGTTGGGGAAAAAACCTCAAACCCTGCCGGAGCTATCAAAATCAAATGCGAAAAAAGCCGACTATCTGTCAATGCCAAATGAGTGCAGATTTGCCCGCCCATCGAATGTCCAATCAAAACTGTGCGCTCAACTGCCAGTTGGTCGAGAACCTCTTGAATGGTTTGCGCATAAAAATCAATCGAGTAGCTATAATCACCGGCACTTGACAAACCGTGCCCCGGCAAATCCAAAGCTATACAACGGTAGTATTTGGACAATGCCGCCAAGTTTTTTTCCCAAATAGGGGCGTAGCTGGCAAATCCGTGAACAAAAGTCAGCGTTATATCACCTCTGCCCACATCCATATAAGCAATCTCAAGATGATTAGGCAAAATAATTTTTTTGACCGGGTAAGGATATTCGGGATGACCACTCATATATAGAGTCTATGGAATTAAAATTTGAGAATTACGATAGTTTGTGATATTTCTGGTCTCTAGCCAAAAGTAAGTATCTGATAATCTTTGACTTTTGACAAATAAGAATGTAACCCAGCCTTTGGGCTGTACCTCCCACAGCCTAAAGGCTGGGTTACAATTTTATTAATACTTGATAATCAAGTGTTTAAGAATTTTATATCTCCCTATCAATTGTTTTATTTTCAAATACTTAGCTAGAAATCCGAAACTCTACAAACTTTCGTAATGATAAACACATTGCCAAACTAGGGTTCACAAAGCTAAAGAATAATTTGGTTTAAAATAACCTAGAAGCCAAATTAGCGGTTTTTTATGCTGTAAATTTATTTGTTGAGAATATGAATTTACCGGCAAAAAACTTCTAAATTTGCTTGCCTGATAAAACAAAGCTTTATTATTTATAAATCAATACTTCGGGCAATTTTTATAAGTAATTGATTATCAGCTAGTTATGTTATTTCAAATATTTCTTGTAACTAACTGATTATCAAGCACTTGGCAAAAACTCGAAACTGGAAACCAGAAACTGTCCAAACTATTGATAAATATAAATATTTGATTATCAGTTAGTTATAAAATTTTCTTATCAATCTTTAAACGAACTAAAATTCAATGGAATTTAGAATAGAACACGATACAATGGGTGAGGTAAAAGTTCCCGCCGACAAATACTGGGGCGCGCAAACCGAGCGCAGTCGCAACAACTTCAAAATCGGACCCGAAGCCTCAATGCCCAAAGAAATTATCTATGCTTTTGCTTATTTGAAAAAAGCGGCGGCTCTGGCAAACTGCGAACTGGGAGTCTTGAGCCAAGAAAAAACCGACTTGATTGGCAAGGCTTGTGATGAAATTTTGGCTCATCAACTTGATGACCAGTTTCCTCTCGTGATTTGGCAAACCGGCTCGGGTACGCAATCCAATATGAATGTGAATGAAGTAGTGGCTTATCGCGCTCACGTATTGAGTGGCGGCAAACTCAGCGACGAGAAAAAAGTAATTCACCCCAACGACGATGTCAATAAATCGCAATCTTCCAACGACACCTACCCCACAGCTATGCACATTGCGGCTTACAAACAAGTGGTAGAGATTACCATACCCGGTATGGAAAAACTCCGCGACACCCTTGCCCAAAAAGCCGAAACTTTTAAAAACATTGTCAAAACCGGGCGCACCCACTTTATGGACGCTACTCCGCTTACTTTGGGGCAAGAATTTTCGGGCTATGTACAGCAAATAACCAACAGCCTGAGAGCTTTGAAAAACGCTCTAGAAATGGTGCGCGAGTTGGCACTGGGCGGCACTGCCGTCGGCACCGGTCTCAATGCCCCCAAAGGCTATGATGTATTGGTGGCCAAAAAAATTGCCGAGCTTACGGGCTATCCGTTTGTTACTGCCCCCAACAAATTTGAAGCATTGGCGGCGCACGATGCAATGGTCGAGCTTTCGGGGGCTTTGAAACGCGCCGCCGTTAGTTTAATGAAAATTGCCAATGATATTCGAATGCTTAGTTCGGGTCCGCGTTGCGGCATTGGCGAAATTATCATTCCCGACAACGAACCCGGCTCATCAATTATGCCCGGCAAAGTAAACCCTACTCAGCCCGAGGCTATGACTATGGTGTGTGCGCAGGTAATCGGCAATGATGTAGCCGTATCTATCGGTGGTACCAACGGGCATTTTGAATTAAATGTATTCAAACCTTTGATTGCCGCTAATGTATTGCAGTCGGCACGTTTGTTGGGTGATGCTTGCGTATCATTTGACGAAAAATGTGCGCAAGGCATAGAACCCAATCTTGAGATTATTGGTAAGCATTTAGAAAACTCCTTGATGTTGGTTACTTCGCTCAATACGCATATTGGGTATGAAAATGCCGCCAAGATTGCCAAAAAAGCGCACAAAGAGAACAAAACTCTTCGAGAAGCGGCGGTAGAACTAGGTTTGCTTACCAGCGAACAGTTTGACCAATGGGTAGTTCCCGAAAAAATGGTAGGTAATTTATAAATTTATTCAGTATGAATTGAAAAGGCATAAATACTTGATTTTCAGTAATTTATGCCTTTTTTAATGGGGTGCATTTCAAATTTACTACCTATCACCCTCTCTTTCGGACAATGCCATTAAGCTAAGGGGTTAAAATAACGTGAATATTTTGAGAAATATTGAAAAAGTACAAAAAATAAATCTTTAAAAAACAATCTAAAATCCCCCCAAGTCGTCATCCTGCGTGGA
>JALONJ010000584.1 GCA_025455045.1 Microscillaceae bacterium
AGATACAATTCAACAACGAAAACTTAATTGAATATTCAATCAAAATATTAAATAAAATACTGTCTATAAGCTGATTTTTGGATAGAAATACAAAAAATATGTAAGTAATTGATAATCAAAAAGTTATAAATTATCGTGAATCAATCCAGCCATTTTTCTGAACGGCGTAGCGCATTGCGCAGGTATTTTTTGTCTTGAAAGAGCTTCATCAACATAATTCCGCCTTCAATATCCTGCACGGTGGCTTCGGCAAGCTCGAGGGCTTTGTCGGGTTGGTACTGGGTTTGATAAATAATGGTGTAAGCCTCAATCCAATCTTTAAAAAACTCTTTGAGCGTGGGCAAAAAGCGCGGCTCGAGCAGGGCAGTTTCGAGGGTGGTATTGCCCATAATACAACCGGCGGGGTTTTCGAGATACAATCTTTCCATAAATCGAGATATTTTGGCGAGTTTGTCTTTGACCAAAATTTCGGGATTTTGGGCTAGTTCTTTTAGTTTTTTGACGCTCGAGTGTACCACATATTTCAATACTTCGGTCATCAATTCTTCTTTGCCATCTTTGAAATAATAATAAAACAAAGAGCTGGGGATATTGCACGCCGCCGCCAAATCTTTAAAACTGGTGTTGTGATAACCTTGTAAGCCAAATATTTCTAAGGATTTGATGATTAAATCTTCCTTGGTGGTTTTTATTTTTTCCATATTTTACCAAATAAAATACAAATTTATTGAATAGTCATTCAAATTCCTAATTCATATCTTAAAAAAAGATTTATGACTTGACTACAAGGTGATTGTTTGGTTGGAGTAACATTTTCATTTTATCAATCAGTAAAGTGTTCATAATGTTGAGAAAATAAATTATTTTGTCAAAAGCCGATAAAAGTAATAAAATTTTGGCAAAAATAAATATTTCCCAAACAATTTACTTCAATATTTTATTTCTTTAAATAATCCAAAAAAAAGTTCAAAAAATCTGCATTTTTCTTTGAACTATTCAATTTTACGTTTGGTTTTTTTATCAAAAAATATGATGTAATTTTGTGGTTCAAATGATGGAATGGTGAGATGGTGAGATGGTAGAATGGTGAAAAGGATTTTTTTATAAACACAAAAAGATAAGATTTCATAACTAACTGATAATCAATTCATTACAAAATTTAATAAAAAATAAGTTGTTTTAAACCAAACTTAACCCAATAACCATTTCATCATAAAATCATACTACCATAAAATCATTTCGACAATTCAAAAAATCAACAAATAAAAAACATAGATGGCTTTAAATTTGAATCATTCCGAAAAATTTTCCCACCGCCACAATAGCAACAGTGTCAATCAATCACAAATGCAAGCGATGCTGGCAACTATCGGCGTAAAATCATTAGAGGAGTTAATCGACAAAACCGTTCCTGAATCTATCCGCCTCAAAAAACCGATGAATTTGCCTTCGGCGCAGTCCGAAACCGAGTTTTTGGCAGACTTTAGAAAATTGGCTAATAAAAATAAGGTTTTCAAATCATTTATTGGCACCGGTTATTATGATACCTTCACACCGAATGTGATTTTAAGAAATATCCTCGAAAATCCGGCTTGGTACACCGCCTACACGCCTTACCAAGCCGAAATCGCGCAAGGCAGAATGGAGGCTTTGATTAATTTTCAAACTTTGGTGATAGATTTGACCGGAATGGAAATTGCCAATGCTTCTTTGTTAGATGAAGGTACGGCAGCCGCTGAAGCAATGACGATGTTGCACAGCCTCCGCAAAGGCAACAAGAAAAATGCGGAAACTTTTTTTGTGTCGGAACTTTGCCACCCTCAAACCATTGATATTTTACTGACCAGAGCTAATCCTTTGGGAATCAAGCTCTTAATTGGTAATCACGAAACTTTAGATTTGACTCAAGAAGATATTTTTGGTTTGTTTTTGCAATATCCGGCTACCAATGGCGAAGTGTATGACTATACCAATATGATAGCTTCCGCCAAAGAATTGAATATTTTTACGGCTGTAGCGACTGATTTATTGGCATTAACCATTTTGACCCCGCCGGGCGAAATGGGCGCAGATGTAGTGGTTGGTTCATCGCAACGCTTGGGTGTGCCAATGGGCTATGGTGGTCCACACGCCGCTTTTTTTGCCACCAAAGATGAATTCAAACGCCAAATTCCGGGTAGAATTATTGGGGTTTCCATTGACTCGGAAGGCAACAAAGCCTATCGAATGGCTTTGCAAACCCGCGAACAGCACATTCGCCGCGAAAAAGCTACCTCGAATATTTGTACGGCTCAAGTTTTATTGTCGGTAATGGCGAGTATGTATGCTGTATATCACGGTCCCCAAGGCTTAAAAAACATTGCCGAGCGAGTGTATGGCTTGAGCGAATTGTTAAAATTAGGTTTGGAAAAGCTTGGTTATCAGGTAATTAACAAATATCACTTTGATACCATAACGGTTAAAGTAAAATCGGCGGAAGTCCGCAACAACCTCCGCAAAGCCGCCGAAAAAGCTCAAATGAATTTTCGTTATGCCTCCCCCAACTCCTCCGAAGGAGGGGAGTATGTCATAAGTATTGCTCTGGACGAAACCAAAACCTTAGCCGATGTCAAAGAAATTTTCAAAATTTTCCAAGGAATTACCGAAGGTTTGGATGCCAAAAAGAAAACGGCTTTTACCACTGCCGTAAAAAGCTGGGAGAAAAACTTGGAATTGCGTTTGTCGGACAACCTCACTCGCAAAAGCGAGTATCTGACGCACCCAGTTTTTAATACCCACCACACCGAACACTCGATGTTGCGCTATATGAAATCTCTAGAAAACAAAGACTTATCGATGGTTCATTCGATGATTCCTTTGGGTTCTTGCACGATGAAATTGAACGCCACCGCCGAAATGATTCCCGTTACTTGGGCTGAGTTTGGGGGAATTCACCCTTTTGCTCCGCGCGAACAGGCTGAAGGCTACACCGAGTTATTCAAAAATTTAGAGGCTTGGCTTTGTGAAGTTACGGGTTTTGCGGCAGTCTCTTTGCAACCCAATTCGGGCGCGCAAGGCGAGTACGCTGGCTTAATGACGATTCGTAACTACTTGATAGCCAAGGGCGAAGGGCATCGCAACATTGCTTTGATTCCGGCTTCTGCCCACGGCACCAATCCGGCGAGTGCGGTAATGTCGGGTATGCAAGTCGTTGTAACCAAAACCGATGAACGCGGCAACATAGATATAGCCGACCTCAAGGCGCAAGCCGAAAAACACGCCGCTAATTTGGCTTGTTTGATGGTTACTTATCCGAGTACCCACGGAGTTTTTGAAGAAACGATTCAAGAAATTTGCGAAATTATCCACCAAAACGGCGGACAAGTCTATATGGACGGTGCCAATATGAATGCTCAAGTCGGTTTGACCAGTCCGGCAATGATTGGGGCGGATGTTTGCCATTTGAATTTGCACAAAACTTTTTGTATTCCGCACGGTGGCGGTGG
>JALONJ010000138.1 GCA_025455045.1 Microscillaceae bacterium
GAATCTGAAACTCTTGATAATCAACGCTTTAGATTCTTCGCTTTGCTCAGAATGACAAAGAAATTTTTTTCATTCCTGAAAAGTGGTGAAGAACCAAATTATTCACTCTACATTATTCACTATTCATTCTTAGGCACTGCCCCAACTACTATAAATAATTTCTGATGCCTTTTGGATTTGTTTGAAGATGATGACAATTACTCAAAATATTATTTGGATTTATTTTTATTAAAAAATTTAATAATTTAATTACCCAAATAAAATTTTTTTAAAAAGAATATTACTTAGTTTTGTATTATTTTATCTGCTAAATTTTATAATTTTGAAATCATAAAACTTTGTTCCAAGCCTCAAATATTATGACCGAAGTACAAACCCAAGAACGCATCAGTGTATTTGATATATTCAAGATAGGTGTAGGACCCTCCAGTTCGCATACAATGGGACCTTGGCGGGCGGCGCAAAAATTTTTGCAGCAACTGCTTGATAATCAAGTGTTTGACTCTATTAGCCGCGTAGAGTCAAATTTGTATGGCTCATTAGCAAAGACCGGCAAAGGTCACGGCACCGACCTCGCCGTAATGCTCGGACTCAATGGCGACGACCCCGTAACGATTGATACAGCCACCATTGATGAAGTGATTGGCAATATTAAAGAAAACCACGTGATTAATCTTGGTGGGAAAAAGAAAATCAAATTTGCGTACGATACCGATGTGGTTTTTTGGCTGCGCGATTCCCTGCCTTTTCACCCCAACGGTTTAATTTTTAGAGCTTATGGTGCTGATAATCAATTGATTAGTGAAGAATATTATTATTCTATTGGCGGGGGATTTGTGGTACAAGAAAACGAAAAACCCGGCGCGCAAAACACTGTGCGCTTGCCTTATCCAATCCAAAAAGCCGAAGAACTTTCTGCTTGGACACAAAAAATGAATATACCCATATCCGAAGTTGTATTGCATAATGAACTCACGTGGCGTACCCGAGCTGAAATTGATGCCGGCTTGCTCAATATTTGGGAGGTAATGAAGCAATGTATGTTTAGAGGAGCTTATACCGATGGGATGTTACCCGGAGGATTGAAAGTAGTGCGCCGCGCTCATAAACTCAACCTTAGCTTGTTACAAAATCAAGATTCTTCGCCGCAAACGGCTGATGAGTGGCTACATGCTATCAAAAATTTGCATTGTAAATTTCAAGATATTTTGAAATGGGTAAGCTGTTTTGCACTAGCAGTCAATGAAGAAAATGCCGCCTTTGGGCGCGTAGTAACTGCCCCAACCAATGGCGCGGCGGGCGTAATTCCGGCGGTTTTGGCGTATTATGTATGCTTTTGCGACAAGGTGGACGAAGCCGGAATTATCCGTTTTTTACTCACGGCGGGCGAATTGGGCAGTATTTTCAAAAAGGGTTCAACGATTTCGGCGGCAATGGGTGGTTGTCAAGCCGAAATTGGGGTGTCGTCGGCAATGGCAGCCGGAGCTTTGACCGAGTGCTTGGGTGGCTCGGCAGAGCAAGCGATGATGGCGGCAGAAATAGCGATGGAGCATCATTTGGGGCTTACCTGCGACCCAATTGGCGGTTTGGTACAAATCCCTTGTATTGAGCGCAATACAATGGGCGCAATCAAGGCAATTACCGCCACCAATATAGCCCTAGAAAGCGACCCCAGCACTGCCAAGGTGTCGCTGGACGCGGTCATCAAAACAATGTGGCATACGGCTTTGGATATGAATCACAAATACAAAGAGACCTCCGAAGGCGGTTTGGCAGTCAATATCCCCATCAGTGTGCCGGAGTGTTAGGGCTAGTATTATTACTGTGCAAACAATGCTGACAGTTTTAAAAAAAGCAGTTCAAACCTTTGAAGTTTCTCTAAAACGCTTGCCAAGTTTATGATTGGGCAAGCGGTTTTTTCTTATTTGATAAAAACTGACAACTACGGGAATCTCAAAGAATTGACGATTTAGCCTCTCCGAGCGATTGATATACCCCTAAAATGGACTTTTGAAAGCCCGAAATGAGCTGGTTTAAATTATTGTTGTTAAAAGTGATATAAACAACTGATAATCAAGCATTTACAGAAATTTTATTTGCAAAAGCTAAGGCAAGAATAAACGATTTAAACCCCAAGAACACCAAGAAATACCCACAAAGTCCCCCAAGACCTTGGTGCTTCTTTGTGATTACCTTTGTGAACTTTATGGTAAATTGGACAGCATTAGTTGTAAATAATTGATAATCAGGCATTTATTTCAAAGACGGAAAGTAAAATTTATTTTATATTTTTTTCACCCAATTCTCATTTGCTATACAATCAAGGATAGCCCTTTTGCAAAGCAAATAGCTCGTAAATAGCTGATATGCAATTTAACGACAACAATTTAAAAGCAGATTTTAACACAAAGTTCACCAAGAAATACCCACAAAGGTTCACAAAGAAAATGACTTAGTAATGAATAGTGAATAACCGTAGAGTGAATAATTTTTAATCACTTGAAAAATTCACCAGAGGCGGACACAGTCAGGTAATTAAATAATTCCTAATTTTCTAGGGGTTTCACCGCAGGATTATTCTTTGGAAATATATACAATAAAACTAAAGTAAGCCCTACCGAAACCATAACCATACTCATAGGCATTGCCTCTTGTGATTCAATATTGACTTTGATTTTGTTGAGGTTAGAAAAATAAATTACACTTAAGGTAAAGGCATTATTGACAAAATGCCCAATAATCGCCAACCATAAATTACCTGACCAAAAATAAAAATAGCCGAATAAAACCCCCAACAACATACGCGGTACAAAACCATAAAATTGCAAATGAATGGCACTGAAAATAATGCCGGTAAGCCATATAGCTAAGTGGACATTGATAAACTCGCTGAGTTTGCGCTGTACCAAACCCCGAAACAAGAGTTCTTCGCCGATTGCCGGAATAACCGCTACGACCAACAAACCCAACAAAAACTCACCCACTGATTGAAAATTGGTCAAATATAAAGTCAAGCCTTTGAGCGTTTCTTCTTTTTGGCTTGCCCATTTTTCAAACTCGGCCATAAAAGCCGGAAACTTCAATTGGGCATTCCACTCAATCAATAACGAACTAAAAGGCATCACTACAATCGTAATCACTGCCGTAAGCCCCACTACCCAAAGATTGAGTGAGGGATTGGTGTTCAGGCTGTTGAGGTTTTTTTGTTCAAAAATTTTTAGAAAAATGATTGAACTCAATATGAATGCAAATAAAGCTACGCCGGCTTGCATCAAAAACAAAATCAATCGCCCTTCGGGTAGTCGTTGTAGTTGGTTAATATCCAAAAAACGTTCAAGCTCGGTAAAAGGCAAGCCATAAGCCGCCGCCAAAGGCGCAAGCACCAAGACCGACCCCAAAAATGAACCAATTAAAAACAAACCAAAAATTATCAAAATACTTGATAGAGCCGAAATAGAGCGTTGAGAAGTAGAAATATTATTCACGATTATAGTTTTTTTGCAAAAATAACACAAAAAAATGAGATTAATCTTTTGCCAAAGGCAGGGTAAAGTAGAAGGTACTCCCTTGGTTTTCGTGGCTTTCTAAGCCTAGTTCGCCTTCATTGAGCTGTACAAAGTCCTTGACTAGCAACAATCCCAAACCTGTGCCTTTTTCGTTGTTGGTACCATAAGACGTAAAATGGGTTTTGATATTAAATAGTTGGGCTTGTTTATCGGGTGAAATGCCCACCCCAGTATCGCGGACTGCGATTTTTACCCTAGTTTGGTCTATGATTTCGGCACTGATCAATACCTTGCCCTCATTGGGAGTAAATTTAATAGCATTACTAATTAAGTTTCTGATTATCAGGCGGGTAGCATTGTCATCAGCATATACTCGAATGGTTTGTTTTATCTGATTTTCCAAACTTACATTTTTGTGTTTGGCAATTGGATTGAGGACATTGATAGTTTCATTGACTACACGATTGAGTTCAAAATCTTCGGGACTCATTTCAATACCTTGCATTTGCGCCTTAGCCCAGTTGAGCAGGTTCTCGAGTAGGTTTTGGGTGTCATTGACTTTATCGGTCAGACCATTGAGTAAGTATTGCACTTCGGATTCAGATAAATGACCGGCGTTGAGCAAGCTGAGTACACCTTGCAAAGAATTGAGCGGACCGCGAAAGTCGTGGGCAACAATTGAAAAAAGCTTGTCTTTGACCTCATTGATTTCGGTAAGTTCTTCGCGGTGGCGGTCAATTTCATCGTTTTTGGTACGCAACTCTTCGGCAAACATTGAAATTTCTTCATTTTTTTCCAAAAGCTCCTCATTGGCTCGGGTACGCGATTGATTGGCTCGATACAAGAGTCGCAATAATACCAATTGGATAAATACAAAAACACCAAATATCCACATCAAAATTCTTTGATTACTAATGATGGTATTTTTCTCGATTTGTTGTTGTTTGAGGGCTAGGTTTTCTTTTTCTTTCTTCTCAAGTTCATAAAAAGTTTGCATTTGGGCGATTTTTTCCAAATTTTCTTTGCCTTGCAAACTGTCTTTGAGGGTAGTATATTTTTGGAAATAATCTAGGGCTTGTTTAAAATCGTTTTTCTGGATATAAACCTCCGACAATATTTTGAGGATATAAATTTCTTGGGCGGGTATATCTATTTCGCGGCTTAGTTTGAGCGCGTCCAAAAGCAAAGATTCGGCATTTGCAAGTTGATTTTGCTTCAGATAAGTTTCGGCAATGCCGATTTTTACAATTACAATACCTTCTTGGTCATTGACCATTTCTGATAGCTTTCTAGCTTCGTTGAAATATTTGAAAGCCACTTCATAATTTTTTAAACGCATTTGACAATCCGCCAAGTTGTTGAGCATCGTGGAGATGCCTACGGTATCTTTGATTTGTCGGTATAAATTGAGAGCCTCCAAATGATATTTTTGGGCAACTTTGAATTCTTTTTGGTCGCTAAAAATAATGCCCAAATTGCCCAAGGCTACGGCGGTTTTGCCTTTGTCATTTAGGGTCTTATACAAATCCAGCGATTTGCGTATAACTTTTTCGGCTTTGGTGTATTCTTTTTGGTCAATGTACGAAACGCCCAAAATATTATTCACTCCGGCAACACCCACAGAATCAGCCAATTTTTCATAAATCTTCAAGGCTTTGAAGGCATTGTCAATTGTCATTTTTTGATTGCCTTGAGTATAATAAATGTGAGTCAAAGACAAATAGCTCTGTGCAACTCCTGGGGCAAACTTTATTTTTTGGGCTAAAGCAAGGGCTGATTCGGCATTTTTTTTGGCATCTACCAAGTTTACATAAGAATAATTGAGTGCCAATTTGTTTAATACACTTACTTTGGTGGTATCAGGGATTTTACTATTAAGTTTTTTTTGTAGGCTATCAATAGTTTTATGTTTTTGCGCCAAGCCAATACTCAGCCCAAAAAAACATAGTATTATTGATATTAAATATTTATTCATTTTAAATTTACAAACCTCAAAACTATAAACAAAATGTTTGGATAGCCAAAACGTACTATAATTTAACAATGCTTTGGGTTACGGGAATATTTTGTAATTTTGGCAAAAATCCGCATAAAAAAAAATCATTTTATCCTTAATTTTATTCAATGAAAGATTTTATTGTGATTTGTTTGATTTTAGTAGGTCTGACCACTTGTAACCGCAATCCTCTGCCCGAAAATTTTGTCAGTTTTGAGCTAGATGGAGTTTTGTGGGAGTCGGCCAGTGTAACTACCCGAGTCCTAGATGTGGGTTCGCTCTTTGAAGTCGAAATCATCGCCATCAACGCCAAACAAGAGCGACTTCGCCTCAAAGTATATAGCCTGACCGGTAAAGGTGTAGGTTCTTATTTTAGTGATAGCTTTGGTAATACCCTCCTTCAATATGCCCGCAGTGGTGATTTTGGTGCGCTTGATATGCATAGAACTGGAGCTTCGTGTGTCGGGAGTATTATTATCAATGCTTATGAACCGGGCGTTTTGCAGGGGAGTTTTAGTGGTACTTTGTGTACCGGTAATGGTAATCAAATCATCATTCGCAATGGCACGCTCAACCGTTTGCGCTTTTTTTGAGAAAATAGCCTAAATTTGACGGACATTTTTGGGTGTTTTTAGGAATTAAGATTGATGGTGTAGTCTCAACTGAGTCAAAACGATGATACCCAAAATTTTTATTCATAAAAATAATTTAGCATTACGAAGTATGATTGGAATTGGGGATAGAATAATTCGCAATAAGAGATATAAATCCTTGAAAATCAATTGATTGCATAATTTTCAATTCCTAATTCCCTAGGAATAAATACAAAATAAAGTAAACTTTTTAAAAACGTAATCAATTGATAATCCTCCAAAGGCGGACACGGTCAGGTGATTGTATAATTCCTAATTCCCAATTATTAATTCCTAATTCCTTAGTTTGTATTTAGCGCAAAAAGTATGGTCGATATTTATAAAAATAAGTCAAGGTTCAAAATTGGGGTAGTATTGGCGGCATTGCTCATAGCCGGTGCATCGCTGTATTATACCAATTCATTGGTGCAAAAACTTGCCGAACGCGAAGAAAGGTTGATTGATTTATACAGTCAGGCTTTGCAGTATGTGGTGCAATCTGCCCCCGATGATGACCAATTGTTTTTTATCAATGAGGTGATTCAGACCAATGAATCAATACCGGTGCTATTGGTGAGAGACAATAAAATTATTGACCACAAAAATATCAATATTCCGCAAGGAGCTTCCGAAAAACGCAAACAGCGCATTTTGGCGTATGAATTGGAGTTGATGAAGTCGCAACACAAGCCAATTGTGGTCGATTTTGCCGAGCAAGCCGAAAAAAACTATGTGTATTACCGCGATTCCGACCTATTATTTCAATTGCGTTATTATCCTTCGGTGTTATTGACGGTGATATTTAGTTTTGGTTTTTTGGCATATTTGGCATTTAGTTACTCACGGCGCGCCGAGCAAAATCGCGTATGGGTAGGACTTGCCAAAGAAACTGCCCACCAACTTGGCACGCCTATTTCATCGTTGATGGCTTGGATTGAATATTTAAAACAAATACCCGCGCTCAAAACCGACAACATTACCCTTGAATTGGAAAAAGATGTAAAACGCCTCGAGATGGTTACAGCCCGTTTTTCTAGCATTGGTTCCGAACCTACCCTCAAATCCGAAGATATTTATTTTATTGTGTTGGGAATTACCAATTATTTACAAAGACGGATTTCGTCCAAAGTAAAACTTGAGGTCAAAAGCGAACTTCCACGCGGTACGAGTATTATGCTCAATCGCCATTTGTTTGAATGGGTCATTGAGAATATTTGTAAAAATGCCGTAGATGCGATGAATGGTGTGGGCGAAATCAAAGTCCACTTACTCGAAGCCCCCGAAGGCGATGTGATTATTGATATTTCGGATACGGGCAAAGGAATGACCAAGCAAATTGCCCAAAAAGTATTCAGCCCGGGGTTTACGACCAAGAAGCGAGGCTGGGGATTGGGGCTGACCTTAGCCAAGCGCATTATTGAAAACTATCACAAAGGCAAATTATTTGTCAAACAAACCGAACTCGACAAAGGCACTACTTTTAGAATGGTTTTGCAAGGGGCATAATCTTTTAAATATTTGATTATCAATTGTTTACAGATTCTTGTTTTTTGAATAAAAGCCTTGGGAACAAGAATAAAATAAAGTAAACAATTGAATTTATGAATTAATTGATAATCAATGTATTACATTAGCGCATCAGCACATCTTATAATTAACTCATTACTTGTTTTTTCTTGGCTAAGACTAATCCCCCACAGAAAATATTTTTCAACTCAGCCACTCACTTCCCCAGTCGACTCTCCGATTTGCAATTACGGCAAAAAACTACTAATTTTTCCGCTTAATTTTTTATTATAAAATCTTCAAAAAATGAAAGAAGCGGTTATTGTCTCTACAGCTCGCACGCCTATTGGTAAGGCATTTCGCGGAGCTTTTAATATGACGCACGGAGCAGTATTGGGTGCGCACGTAATCCAACACGCCGTCAATCGAGCAAAAATTGATTTGGCAGAGGTGGAAGACGTAGTTTTGGGCTGTGCCTTGCCCCAAGGAGCTACCGGCTACAACATAGCTCGGCAAGCTCTGATTCGTGCCGGATTGCCGGTAACAACTGCCGGTACTACCATCGACCGCCAATGTTGTTCGGGTATGCAAGCCATTAGTCTTGCCGCGCAAAGGGTGATGGTGGACAATGTGCCGATTGTGGTAGCCGGAGGTTTGGAGTCTATCAGCCTAGTGCAAATGAATATGAATACTAAATATTTGCAAGAAGAATGGCTTTTGAAAAACAAGCCCGAAGTGTATATGCCAATGATTGATACGGCAGAGGTGGTTGCCAAGCGGTACAACATAAGCCGCGAAGCGCAAGACGAATACGCCTTGATAAGCCAAATGCGCACTGCCCAAGCCCAAGCCGAAGGCAAATTTGCAAACGAAATCGTGGCTTTGACCGCCAATATGCAAAAAATCAACAAGCAAACCGGCGAAACTATCGTTGAGGAATTTACCCTAACCAAAGACGAAGGCAATCGTGCCGACACTACTTTGGCGGGCTTATCAAGTTTGGCTCCGGTGCGTGGCGAGGGCTTTTGTATTACTGCTGGTAATGCCAGCCAACTGTCCGATGGAGCTTCGGCGTGTGTGTTAATGGATGCCAAACTTGCCGAGCAACGCAATATTGAACCTTTGGGCATCTATCGTGGAATGGCAGTTGCCGGTTGTGAACCCGACGAAATGGGTATCGGACCGGTATTTGCCATTCCGCGTCTTTTGCAACGCTTTGGTTTAAAAATAGATGATATTGACCTGTGGGAGTTGAACGAAGCGTTTGCTGTCCAAGTCATTTATTGCCGCGATAGATTAGGAATCCCAATGGAAAAATTAAATGTAAATGGTGGAGCAATCTCGATAGGACACCCTTACGGAATGAGTGGGGCAAGAATGGTCGGACACGCCCTCATCGAGGGCAAACGCCGCAAAGCCAAATATGTAGTGTGTACGATGTGTATTGGTGGAGGTATGGGGGCTGCCGGTTTGTTTGAAGTGGTTTAATGTGAATATTTTTTATTTTATTAGAAAAGTACAATTTAACAAACCTATTTGAAATACTCAAATTTCCCTCAAAAATAGTCAGTCCGCCTCTGGCGAGAACAGACTATTTTTGAGAAAATTTGATACAGATTGAATGAATTGAAATATCGTTTGATAGCTAAAAAATAATACAATTTGAAAATTCATAAAAGTTCAAAATTATTCAATTTTAGCCATAAGTATTTGATAATCAATTAGTTATAAAAATACTCAGAATCTTTATCACTTTTCCTGAAAAGTGATAAAGAGCCATTTTTTTAAGTAATAGCAATTCAACAAAGTTCCTTACAGGATGACAACTTGGGGGAATTTTGGGTTATTTTTTAAAGATTTATTTTTTGTACTTTTTCAATATTCCTCAAAATATTCACGTTAAAATATAGCTGACTACGCAATTCTCAATCCCCTATCTACCACTCTTTCGGGCTGGAGCAAGACAATTTCTTGGTTTGCCCCTACCACCCCCAGCACCAAACATTCACTAAAAAAATTGGCGATTTGCTTGGGCGGAAAATTAACCACCGCCACAATTTGCCGATTCAACAAATCTTCGGGTTTGTATAAAGCCGTAATTTGCGCCGAAGAACGCTTGATGCCCAAACCCTCGCCAAAATCAATTTTTAATTGATAGGCCGGTTTGCGCGCCTGCGGAAAATCGGCAACTTCAATGATAGTTCCGACTCTTATCTCTACTTTTTCAAAGTCCTCCCAAGTAAGCATACTTACCAAATTTTATTTGTTTTATAATGATATTTAGCCTTTTTCATCACTCAAATCTCTACTTTATTTTAAAAAATTATTTTACTTTGAAAATTCAAATACAAGTAAGTGCTTGAAAATCAGATGATTATACCAAAAAAAGCAAAGATATGAATTTGAGCAAAAAAAATTTGACTAAAATGAGAAATATCAGCAAAAATCAAAGTTTTTTTCTTTTAAATAGCATATCCAATCTAAACTAATTACAATAATGAAAACAAAACTGGTTATTTTGATTATCGCCCTTTGGTTAGGGTTCAATACTAGCCCAGCCCAAAATTTTTATGGTAGTTTTAGTGCCGGTTACGGCTTAGGTATTCCTCAACCCCTCGTAGGCTATGATTATGACGGAACAGTGTTTGATGCCAACAATCGGGTCAATAATCGCTATGGCTCGTTTGGGGCAGGTTTTAATTTGAATTTAGCCGGTGGGTATATGTTTACCGAAAACATCGGGGTTGAGCTGGGCTTCAATTATCTTTTTGGCAGCAAAACCGAGAAAGATTTGTTTATCCCCACCGGAGGTTTGCGTACCGAATATACTCGCCAATTGCGCGTGATGCCTTCCATCATATTCTCGACCGGTGGTGAGGGAGTACGGGCTTACCTCAAAGCCGGATTGATAATGCCGGTACTTGGTAAAGTTTTTGCCACCGACAACACGATTTTTCCGGTTGTTGCTACCCCACAAGGATCAACATCTATCGAGCTTGAATTTGAGGTAAGCGGCAACCCTTCAGTAGGTTATCAAGGGGCAATTGGGGTGATGTTTCCTTTGGGTGACAAACTCCATTTGTTTGGCGAAATTCAACACGTGAGTCTGCTTATCAAAAACAAAGAAGCTACGCTTACCAAGGCAACTTTCAAAAGCAATGGTCAAGATGCTCTTGCGGCTTTACGAGCTAATGAGTTTCCGACTACCGTCAAATATGTGGACAATGACCCCGATATTGCCCGTGGCACCGCCCGCGCCGAGCGTTATCCATTCCACAATTTGGGTTTGAATGTAGGAATTAGAATGAATTTTTAGACTTTCGTATTTATACCCAATCCAAAGTAGTTTTTTTTAACAAAAATCGTTTTATCGATCTTCGGCAAAGTTTAAAACTTTGCCGAAGTTCAAAACCAATCAATTTTGAGTCAATCAAAAAAGCGTAAAATTTTTCCAAAAAATTTTACGCTTTTTATTTGCAAATCATTGATTATCAATGAATTATGCTATTTTGCTGTCTAACGCATATTATGAAATACATATTGCACATCATCATCTTCTTCAAATTTTTCAATCAACTTTTGCACTTCTTCTTCGGCTTCGGGGCTTAGTTCTTTGGTATCGAGTGGCACTCGTTCAAACTCGGCTTGCCGGATTTCGCAACCCTTTTCTTCCAAAGCCTTTTGAATCGCGCCAAAATCTTGAAAACCACCATAAATCACAATTTCTTCTTCGTCGATAAAAACTTCATCTGCCCCATAATCAATGAGTTCGAGTTCCAGCTCCTCGACATCAAATTTGCTTTTGGCAATTTTAAAACTACACTTGCGCTCAAACAAAAAATCTAGAGAGCCACTTGTTCCCAAACTCCCACCGGCACGGTTGAAATAACTGCGAATATTGGCTACGGTACGGGTCGGGTTGTCGGTCGTACACTCTATCACTACGGCAATACCGTGCGGGGCATAGCCCTCATACACCATTTCTTTGTAGTCTTCTTGTTCTTTGGAAGAAGCCCGTTTGATAGCCCGCTCTACGTTGTCTTTGGGCATATTGACAGTTTTGGCATTTTGGATAATTGCCCGCAAGCGTGAATTGGTATCAGGGTCGGGTCCGCCGGCTTTTACGGCAATGGCTATGTCTTTGCCGATTCGAGTAAAAGTTTTTGCCATAAAACCCCAACGTTTCATTTTGCGAGCTTTTCGATATTCAAAGGCGCGTCCCATATTTTTTAATTTGGAATTAATTATTTTTTATGAAAAATTTAATTCATAACCAATTGATTATCAGTATTTTAAGAAAAAATCAGTTTTTTTAGCACTTTTCAGGAATTACCCTTGGTAGTTTTTAATTTGTCATTCCTCGCTTCGCAAGGAATGACAAATTGTCGATGATTTTTTCTTCATTCCTAAAAAGTGCTGAAGAACCAAAATGAGTTTTCATTTTAATTTTTATACTGCGGATAAAATCAGCCGCGAAATTAGAGAAAATTACGTTGAAATAAAAGATTCAAAATTCAAGATTCAAGTTCAGATTCAAAATTTAAACTAAGCACATCAAAATATCACCTGCCACTCAAGGCAATAAATCTTTCAAGTATCAAGTATTTTTGCGTAAATTTGTGCAGTTTTTTACTCAAAGAATTATAAAATTAATTCATCAATCTGATTGGCTAATAATCCGCCGGAGGCGAGCCTCGGTGAGTTGGTTAGGTAAAATGATGGCTTGCCCATTTTATCTCAATACCTAATCAAATTATTTGCAACTATTTTACCCATTAAATTGTCATTGAGTAAGCAAATCAAAAGAATAAAATTTTTACTTTGCTATTCATCAATCATCATTAGAAATATAAACTATTGATAATCAGGTGCTTGCATTTCATAGACTAACTGCCTGCGCAATAACTATAATATAAGTCGTATGCCTCAGCTCTCGTGTTCATTTTGTGGAAAGCCCAAAAAAGAAACTCTTTTACTGGTTTCGGGTATCAATGCGCATATCTGCGATGAATGTATCGTGCAAGCCAATCAGATTTTGATTGAAGAAACGCGCCCCAAAATTCCGCGTAAACCACCCAAATTCAATTTGATAAAACCGCTTGATATGAAACGCCATCTTGACCAGTACATCGTGGGGCAAGACGATGCCAAAAAAATCTTGACAGTGGCAGTCTATAATCATTACAAACGCTTGATGCAAAAAAACTTGATTGATGAAGACGAGGTCATCATTGAGAAATCAAACATTATTATGGTGGGCGAAACCGGCACCGGCAAAACTTATTTGGCAAAAACCTTAGCCAAAATCTTGCAAGTGCCTTTTGCAATTGCCGATGCGACCGTCCTCACCGAAGCCGGTTATGTGGGTGAAGATGTCGAGAATGTACTCACTGCCCTCTTGCAAGCCGCCGACTATGATGTAGATGCAACCGAGCGAGGCATTGTATATATTGATGAAATTGACAAAATAGCCCGCAAATCCGACAATCCTTCCATTACGCGTGATGTAAGTGGCGAGGGCGTGCAACAGGCATTGCTCAAAATGCTCGAGGGGCATATTGTAAATGTACCTCCCCAAGGCGGACGCAAACACCCCGAACAGAAACTCACCCCCATCAATACCGAAAATATCTTGTTTATTTGTGGGGGAGCTTTTGATGGCATCCAACGAATGATTGCCAGCCGCCTCAAATCGCGCCCCATTGGTTTCTCGATTGATGATACCGGCTACGAACCCGATACCGAAAATCTATTGCAATATGTAACTGCCCAAGATTTAAAAAAATTTGGTTTGATACCCGAACTCATCGGGCGATTGCCAATGATAAGTTATTTGCATCCACTTGACCGCAAAACCATTAGCAAAATTTTGACTGAACCTAAAAATGCGCTGGTCAAGCAATACAAAAAACTATTTGCCCTCGAAGGTATTGAACTCGAGTTTGAGGTTGAGGCACTCGAGTATATCATTGATAAGGCACTGGCAACCAAACTTGGCGCGCGCGGCTTGCGCTCCATTTGTGAGGCGGTGATGACCGATGCAATGTTTGAAATACCCTCGGAGCCAAATATTAGAAATTTTGTGGTTACGCTCAATTATGCCCGCGAAAAATACGAAAAATCAAAATTGAGCAAACTTCGGGTGGCTTAGGAATGAATAATTTTACAATTACCTGAAAATCCACCAGAGGCGGACACGTCAGTATGTTACCAAAAAATATTGTACGCATTATTTTTTTCTTGTGGTTTAGGAATTGGGAGTTAGAAGTAACTTTTCAGATTTTTGCAAAAAAACGCTATTTTGATTGTCAATACTTCGGACAGTTTTTATAAGTAATTGATTATCCTCCAAAGGCGGACACGGTCAGCTAGTTATGCTATTTAATACTACTATACAAAATATGTATTCACGCAAAGACGCTAACACGCAAAGTACTGATAATCAATAAATTGTGCCTTAGTGTCTTAGTGGCGAATTAAAAAATGTATAGTAGTATTTAATTATACAATCGCCCTGATTTGTGAAAATACGAATCGCCTTTGCACCAGAGTATCTAAAAATAGGGCTTAAACAAAGCCAAAATCTCGGGCGGACACCGGCGCGGGCGTTGGGTTTTCATATCCACAAATACCAAAGTGGTTTCGCCGGTATTGAGCAGGGTATCGGCTTCATTATAAATCTCATATTGAAAAACGATTTTGACCGAGGGCATTTGTTGAATACTAGTCTTGATAGTCAATAAGTCATCATACTTAGCGGGCTGTACGTACCGCGTGTGTAACTCCAATACCGGCATCATAATACCACTAGCTTCCAAATCTTTGTAAGGAAACCCCAAAAACCGAAAGGCCTCAACCCGAGCCACTTCATAATACATCGCATAATTGCCATAATATACATACGCCATTTGGTCGGTTTCGGCATAGCGGACTCTGATCTGGGTTTGGTGTGAAAACATAATAAGTAATGAATAGTGAATAATGTAGAATGAATAATGTTTCTTTACCACTTTTCAGGAATATTGTAAGGCAGACTGCCTAGCCCGCTCGCGTAAAGGAACAGATTCAAAATAAAATGATACTTTTAAAAATATAATTAATTGAAAATCAGGCAATTAAATAATTCCTAACAATTATTTCCCAATTCCTAAATGCGTTTAGACTTAGGATAAAGCTGGAATTTTCCTAAAAATGGGTAAAACACCTGAATAGTTTTTTTATTACTTGAAAACCCGCCAAAGACGAGGCACATCAATAGGTTAACGTGAATATTTTGAGAAATATTGAAAAAGTACAAAAAATAAATCTTTAAAAAACAATCTAAAATCCCCCCAAGTCGTCATCCTGCGTGGAACTTT
>JALONJ010000585.1 GCA_025455045.1 Microscillaceae bacterium
ATTTTTAAAATAATTGATGATTTGTCAAAAAAAGCGTATTTTTACATCATAATTAGCTCATTATCAAATAGTTACTAAAATATTCACGTTAATTTAACATCTCACTCAAATTTTAACGAAAAATGGCGACAATTCAACAAATCCAGACAGTTTTTCCGCAGGAAGCCGACATTCCTGAAAAATATCGCCTACCCGGTTTTTTAGAACAAACCGAATACCTGATAGATGGCGAAATCCGGCATTGGAGCGGCGAAATGAACGATATACTCTCGCCGGTAATGTTGCAAAACGAACACGGCAACCCCGAACCCAAAATCATTGGACGAACCCCCCTGCTTACCCCCAATGAAGCCCTCCAAGCCCTTGATGCAGCAGTAGAGGCTTATGACAACGGGCGGGGCTATTGGCCCAACCTTACGGTTCACGAGCGTATTCAACACATTGAGCAATTTATTGAAAAAATGCGCCAAAAACGCCAAGAAGTAGTCAATTTGTTGATGTGGGAAATTGGCAAATCATTGAAAGACTCCGAAAAAGAATTTGACCGCACCGTTGATTATATCATTGATACCATTGATGCGCTCAAGGAAGCCGACCGCACCGCCTCCAATTTTGTGATTGAGCAGGGTATCATTGCCCAGGTTCGCCGAGTGCCTTTGGGTGTGGGTTTGGTGATGGGTCCTTACAATTATCCTTTGAATGAAACCTTCACAACTCTGATTCCGGCTTTAATTGTGGGCAATACTGTGGTTTTCAAACCTGCCAAATACGGGGTGTTGTTGATTCGCCCCTTGCTGGAGGCTTTCCGCGATTGCTTCCCCAAAGGCGTAGTCAATATTATTTTTGGCTCGGGGCGCGTATTGTCGGGGGCAATTATGCAAACCGGCAAACTGAGTTTTTTTGCTTTCATTGGCACCAATCGCGGGGCAAATGATTTGAAAAAAATGCACCCCAAACCCCACGTACTCAAATCGGTTTTGGGTTTAGATGCCAAAAATCCGGCAATTGTCCTCCCCGATGCCGACCTCGAGAACGCTGCCAAAGAGTGTATTTTGGGAAGTTTGTCTTACAATGGACAACGCTGTACAGCTCTCAAAATCTTGTTTGTCCATCGCCAAGTGGTGAAGCCTTTTATGGACTTGTTTTGCAAAGAACTGGAAAAACTCAAAATTGGTATGCCTTGGGTGGACGATGTAAAACTCACACCTTTGCCCGAACCCGACAAAGCCGAGTACCTAAGCGGCTTGCTTGCTGATGCTCACGAACACGGCGCAAAAGTGATTAACGAACACGGTGGTACAGCCAATAATTCGTTTTTCTATCCGGCGGTGGTGTATCCGGTCAATGACAAAATGCGCCTCTACCGCGAAGAACAATTTGGACCCATCGTACCGATTGTGCCTTACGAAGATGTAGATACGGCAATTCAGTACATTGTCAATTCAAGTTTTGGGCAACAAGCCAGTATTTTTGGCAACAATCCGGCAAAAATCTCGATGTTGATTGATATTTTGGCTAATCAAGTAAGTCGCATCAATATCAATGCCCAGTGCCAACGCGGACCCGATGTATTGCCCTTCAATGGTCGCAAAGATTCTGCCGAGGGAACACTATCTATTCGAGATGCTTTGCGATGCTTTAGCATTCGAGCAATGGTTGCTACCAAATACGACGAGCAAAGCAAAACCATCATTCGCCAAATCCTCAAAGACGGTAGTTCCAACTTTTTAAGAACCGATTATATTTTGTAAACTATTGATTATCAATGTATTATAAAATTGTACCACAGTCTGTCTAGGCTGTGCCTATAACAGCCTAGACAGGCTGTGGTACATTCCATTTGTCAAAAGTCAAAGATTATCAAGTATTTATGATTAAATTAATCTTATCAATTTTTAGCTTATTTTTCTTGTTTTCAGCTCATATACAATCTCCACAAACTTCACCCGAAGGTTTGTGGAGATTACTAACCATTACTTATCAGGCTACTCGAGAAGTGAGGGATTATACCAATCTTCAATACCCTTTGAGGGATAGAGAAAAAAAAACGCAAGATTTTATTTGTCGAATTTCGAGAAAAATATTTTCGTTATAGCCTTGATATTAATACTTGCGGTATGTTGAATGAATTACTGCCCAATCAAAAAATACATCTATACACCAATCCACAAGCCAATTTTTGCACACGGGCTTGTTGCGATAATCCCGAATTAATCAAAATACTTGATTATCAGGCAGTTGAGCAATATATAATTCAAGCTGATACTTTGTGGCTCATTTCGCCTCGTCAGATTTTTAAATTTTTGAAAACTCGAGATAGGATGGAGATTGAAGAATTGGAATATCAAAATTAGAAAACATCAGTATTTGATCCAATACTTCGGACAGTTTTCATAAGTAATTGACAATCCGCCAGAAGCGGACAAGTTCCACCAAAGGCAGACACAATCAATTGTTTACTAAAATATTCACGCTAAAATATTATCTTTACGCACAAGTTTTCCGATTGTATATGTTAAAATTGATAGAATGTCCGCGCGATGCGATGCAAGGTTTGGCGGATTTTATTCCGACCGAACTCAAAGCCGCTTATATCAATCAATTGCTCAAGGTGGGCTTTGATACTTTGGATTTTGGGAGTTTTGTATCGCCCAAGGTCATACCCCAAATGCGCGACACCGGCGAAGTGCTAAATCAATTGAATTTATCGAGTTCATCGACCCATTTATTGGCAATTGTGGCTAATTTGCGAGGTGCCGAGCAAGCCCTCAGTTTTGAAGAAATTGCCTATTTGGGCTACCCTTTGTCCATTTCCGAGACTTTTCAGATTCGCAATACCAACAAAACTATTGCCGAATCTTTGGTTTTGGTGGAAGAAATGCAAAACTTATGTGTACAAAACAATCGGACTTTGGTAACTTATATTGCGATGGGTTTTGGCAATCCTTACAATGACCCTTACACCGCCGAAACGGTGTTGGACTTTACCCAAAAACTCGTTGATTTGGATATTCAAATCATTTCATTAGCCGATACGGTAGGGGTTTCCAACCCTGAAAATATTAAATTTTTGTTTGAAACGGTGATTCCGCAATTTCCTCACATTGAATTTGGAGCGCATTTACATTCCAATCCGGCAACCACCGAAGAAAAAATTGCCGCCGCCTACAATGCCGGCTGTCGCCGTTTTGATGGAGCTATGTTGGGTTTTGGCGGTTGTCCGATGGCAAAAGACGATTTGGTGGGCAACATTGCTATGGAAAAAATGATTCATTATTTTCAAAAAAAATGGGGGATTGATTTAGCCTTACAAACCAATGAGTTTGCACAAGCCGTTGCGTTTGCCGGAAAGGTGTTTTTGCATTGAGTTGATAAAGAATGCGTTAATTTAACGTGAATATTTTGAAATATATTAAAAAAGTACAAAAAATTAAATTTTTAAAAAAGCAATCCAAAATCCCCCAAGTCGTCATCCTGCGTGG
>JALONJ010000139.1 GCA_025455045.1 Microscillaceae bacterium
CTTTAGATTCTTCACTTCGTTCAGAATCACTGAAAAGCGAGAGCTTTTCAGAATTCAATGGAATTCCCAAAGGCAATTCCTGAAAAGTGGTGAAGATCCGTGAATATTTTATAACTTGTTGATTATCAAGCATTTATGAATTTATAATTTTCAGCTAATTGCCTGATTTTCAATTATTTAACTCTCAGCTCGGCACTAGAAACTCAACAAACTATTAAAACTAAACAAAGTACGGGAGTTGTTTCAAATTTGCCAATTAAATATGATTGCCCAAAGACTATCATCAGCCAAGTGAACACATAATTTTTTAAACAATGATACCTACTTGTGTGTTTATCTTTGTAAGGATTATTCAGCCGAGAGTCGATGCGGCATTTGCTTGGGCTAATTTGACCTATTCGGTTGTTGGATATAGAAGTAGTAAACTCATATTCTACTTCAAACGAAATATTTTTTGCCCTTGCGTCCACTCGACTTATAAAATCATTCCGAATAGAGCAAATCAATCATCTAGGTATCAATGCTTTGATTTTCAGCTCTTTAGATACTATTTTTTCTGAATTTATTTATCATTTAAACAAATCTACAAAATCACCCCAAACAATCAAGTTTGCCTCTGGCAAAGCCAATTAGATAATCAAAAAAGGGTTTAGCCGCGACTTAAACCTCAATCAATTAAAAATATGGAAGACAAAGCCACTCAATACCTTTTGCAAAATACCCCCGAAGCCCTGCAAATGGTACAAAATCTTCAAAATTTGCTGGAAAGTAATAAGTCCGCAAATATTGAGTTGGCTTTTCAATTGCTCGAGAGTGGAGGAGTGCCACCACAATTACTTTCGCATTTGTTGGCAATCAAATTATGGCATCGGATTCGTACCATTCGCCACAAAGCCCACAAATTGGTGCAAAAATTGATTTCCGAACCCCTCCTCAAATACCTTAAAAACAATAGTTTGGTGTACGAGCATCAGGAAACCAAAATTGCTTTGCAATTTCGCCAACTCAACCAATATGCCGAAATAAGCCCGGCTACTTTGGCGTGGATGAGCTTGAAACTTCGCAAAAAAGGCGGTAAATTTTGCCTCGAGGAGCAAACTGACTCCGCCGAAAATATATTGCGCGAGTTGATTGCCGGTACCGAACTCTATTTGGCAAATTTTGAATTGCAAAATCTTCCGCCCGAAGTAGGTTTGTTTACCGACCTCACCACGCTCAACATCAGTGGCAATGCGTTTAGTCAAGTACCCGCCGAAATTGCCCAATTGACCAAGCTCGAGGCTTTGTATTATGCGCGCACGCCGCTTTCGCCCCAAACGATTGGACAATTGGAAACGTATTTTCCCAAATTATTTGCGCACAAATATTTCAATCAAGCGAGTGATTTGCAGAGCGATGAAAAATATCCGGCGGCTATCAAACTTTTTTTGCAAGCTATTCAATTAGATGCAAACTTTGTCGAGGCTTGGCATCAACTTGCCAAATGCTACCTGCTTGATAATCAATTGATTAAATTCAATCAAACGCTCAAAAAAGCCATAGCTCTCTATGAAATTCGCCTCCAAACCAGCCCACAAAGTGCTTTTGATTGGTATGGCAAAGCCTGCGCCCACGCCCTTGTGCGCAACGACAAGCAAGCACTCGCCGACCTTAGCCAAGCCATTCAGCTCAATTTTTCGCTCAAAACCCTCGCCCGAGGTGAGGAAGATTTTGCCAAACTGCTCAATGAACCTGAGTTTAGACAATTGGTATTATAACTTGTTGATAATGAATTGATTAGCATAAATTTTTGGCTATTTACCACTTTTTAGGAATCTAAAAAAAATCTGAAAAGCTCTCGCTTTTCAGTGATTCCGAGCGAAGCGAGGAATCTTAGCCATTCTCTACTCAAAGTTAAGATTCCTCGCTTCGCTCGGAATGACAAAAAAATACTTTTCCTGAAAAGTGGTGAAGAACCAAATTTTTTTGTCAATCTCGAATCCTAATTTCCTCAAAAATCACAAAGCCAATTATGGTCTATTTTGCTAATCAAATCAAAATAAACTGCCGGCTTTGGGTATTGCGTACTTGTATTCGTGCTTGAGTAGCCACTCTTTGCGCCACAAATCACCACCATAGCCTACCAACTTGCCATTGCTACCGATCACGCGGTGGCAGGGTACGATGATGCAAATCTTGTTGTTGCCATTGGTTGTACCGACTGCACGAATGCTTTTTTCGTTGCCGATGCGCCGCGCCAGTTCGAGATACGAAATCGTTTCACCATAAGGAATATTATACAACTCTGCCCACACTTTTTGCTGAAAATCAGTGCCCGAATGGCTAAAATTGACGCTAAATTCGCGGCGCGTTCCGGCAAAATACTCTTCCAACTCTTGAATGGTTTGATAAATGACTTTGGGCAAATCTTCACTAGCCGAGCGGCGAGGGGCAGGCTTTTTTTGGGTATCAACGAACAAAATGGAATGTAAAGTATCTTCGCTTGCCGATATTTCCAGCTCTCCGAGTGGTGAGTGATAATAAGTTGTAAACATTGGGCTTGATATTTATTTGGAATATGAAAAATGTAATTTGTTGGTAATCAATTAGTTATACTTTATAAAATTTGTATTTAAGTATTGGATTAAATTTCGGCAAAGTTTAAAACTTTGCCGAAGTTACGAAGTTCTTGTACTTTTGGGGGCGAAAAACTGCGCTTGTGTAAAAACCTAAAACAAAAAAACCAATTTAAACATTCAAACGGTAGCTCAAATTATTTACCCATTACGATATTTATGCAATTTTGGCAAATCTTATTGTTTCCCTTGACCCTGATTTATCGCACGATTACCGATTTTCGCAATCATTTGTATAACATTGCTTACAAAAAATCTTTCCGATTCGAGATACCGACTATCAATGTGGGCAACTTGACCGTAGGCGGAACCGGCAAAACTCCCCACGTAGAATATTTGATTAGATTTTTGAAAAATCAATTCCAAATCGCTACCCTAAGTCGTGGATATGGCAGAAAAAGCCAAGGTTTTTTAATAGCAAGCGAATCGGCTGATTATCAACTCATTGGTGATGAACCGATGCAATTTTATTGGAAATTTAAGACAGAGATAAGCGTGGCGGTGGGTGAGGAACGCGCTTTGGCAATTCCGCAAATTTTGTTTGAACGCCCCCAAACCAATTTAATCATTTTAGATGATGCCTTCCAACATCGCGCCGTCAATCCCCAACTCAATATTTTGCTGACCGACTACCAACGATTGTTTTACAAAGATTATCCCTTTCCTTCGGGCAGGTTGCGCGAGAGCCGCTACGGGGCAAAGCGTGCCGATGTGGTGATTGTGAGCAAATGTCCGGCAAATTTATCAATCAATCAACAGGCTGATATTCAATCATTTATCAAAAAATACACCCGACCCGATACGCCGATTTTTTTTAGTGGGATTCGTTATGGCAAGCCGCAAGCCGTTTTCGGTGCGCAGGTTTTGAATAGCTTTACCGAATATCAAAATATAGTTTTGTTTTCGGGGATAGCTCAACCGCAAATCTTTGAAAATCACCTTCGCCAACAAGTCCGTATAGTCAAGCATTATATTTTCCGCGACCACTACACTTACCAAAGCCAAGATGTGCAAAAAATCCTTGATTTTTATCATTCCCTTCCGCAGCCTGACAAAATATTGCTCACGACCGAAAAAGATGCAGTAAAACTAATTCAGCCCGCTTTGCGAGCCGTGTTTGCCGAGCAAGAAGTTTATTATTTGCCCATAGAAATTTATTTTTTGAATCGGGAAGCCGAATTTCAAAGCTTTGTATTGGATAGGCTTGATAAGCGTGATTGAGTGGTTGGGTTGATTTTTTTATCAAAAAATCATAACTAATTGATAATCAATTAGTTATGATTTTTACACATCTTTACAGAATAGCAACTTTTTTGTCATCCTAAGCAAAGCGAAGGAACTTAGCCGCTTTCAGCTCAAAGCTAAGTTCCTTCGCTTTGCTCAAGATGATAAGCTTTATCCTGATAACTTTACTTATTTTATCTTGCTTAATAAGCCACCGCAAAAACCACTCTTTGTTTCGAGGGTTTGCCCGTAAGCATACAAACGCCGGCTTCTTCGGGCATTTCCAAAGGAATACAACGAATAGTGGCTTTGGTTTCTTCTTTGATTTTTTGCTCGGTTTCGCTCGTGCCGTCCCAATGGGCTAAGATAAAACCACCTTTCTCATTCAAAACCTTTTTAAATTCTTCATAAGAATCTACTTTGCTGATATTGGCTTCGCGGAAATTATGGGCTTTTTGATAGATATTTACTTGAATATCCGCCAATAGAGCTTCAATTTTGTCGGCAATTCCGGCGATTGATTCTACAGTTTTTGCGCCTTCTTCGCCGCGTTCTTTATCACGGCGCGATACTTCAATCGTGCCATTTGCCAAATCGCGCTCACCCAAAGCCAAGCGCACCGGCACGCCCCGCAATTCCCAATCAGCAAATTTAAAGCCCGGAGTCAGGCTATCTCTATCATCAAACTTGACGGAAATTCCTTTTGCCTTCAGTTCTTTCTGAATGGTTTGGATAGTTTCAGTCAGGTTGTTCAATTGTTCTTCGGTTTTATAAATCGGTACAATTACCACTTGGATTGGAGCTAATTTGGGCGGCAAAACCAAGCCATTGTCATCTGAGTGAGCCATAATCAAAGCCCCCATCAGGCGCGTACTTACACCCCACGAAGTTCCCCAGACGTATTCTTGTTGGTTTTGTTTATTCAAAAATTTTACATCAAAAGCCTTGGCAAAATTTTGCCCCAAAAAGTGCGAAGTTCCGGCTTGCAGGGCTTTGCCATCTTGCATCAAAGCCTCAATGCAAAGCGTGTCATCGGCTCCGGCAAAGCGTTCATTGGCAGTTTTGGTGCCCTTAATGACCGGCACAGCCATATATTGCTCTACAAACTCGGCATAAACGTCGAGCATTTGCTTGGTTTCAGCTTTTGCTTCTTCGGCGGAGGCGTGGGCGGTGTGTCCTTCTTGCCACAAAAATTCGGCAGTTCTTAGGAACAAACGAGTTCGCATTTCCCAGCGCACCACATTTGCCCACTGATTGACCAAAATGGGTAAGTCGCGGTAAGATTGAATCCAACTGCGGTAAGTATGCCATATAACGGCTTCGGAAGTGGGGCGGACAATTAATTCTTCTTCCAGCTTAGAATCGGGGTCGGCAATCAATGCGCCTTTTTTATTGGGGTCGGCTTTGAGGCGATAATGGGTAACTACCGCACATTCTTTGGCAAAACCTTCGGCGTGTCCTTCTTCTTTTTCCAAAAAACTTTTCGGTACAAACAAGGGAAAATAAGCGTTGGTATGCCCGGTATCTTTGAACATTTTGTCCAATTGTTGTTGCATTTTTTCCCAAATTGCGTAGCCGTAGGGCTTGATAACCATACAACCGCGCACGGGCGAGTTTTCGGCTAGGTCAGCTTTGCGTACCAATTCATTGTACCATTCAGAATAGTTTTCACTGCGTTTGGGAAGTCCTTTTTTGTCGCTCATTGCCAAATAAAATTAGGAATTAGAAATTCTCAATTAGAAATAATTTGTGTAACTAATTGATTATCAAATGATTGTGAAAAAAATAATTTTTTTTAAAAATTAGTTTGCAAATATACAGTGAAAAGTGGCTTTGTGCTAATTTGTGCGCGAAGGAGTACGAAAAACTCCGAAAAATTCTATATTTGTGTAAAGATTGAAAAATACTCAAGAATATGAAACTCAGCATCAAAAACTTCGGACCTATCAAAAAAGGTTAGACAAATGATTTGAAAAAAACACTTATAAGCGATTGATAATCAGGTATTCATAAAATTGTAACCCAGCCTTTAGGCTGTGCCTTCCACAGCCTAAAGGCTGGGTTACATACTTATTTGTCAAAAGTCAAAGATAATCATATATTTAAAAAAAATAGAACTCAAAACTAGAAACCACAAATTGCTCAATGATGAAGTGCAAAATTTTACTTTTATTGTTTTTTTGTCTAATAGGTTTGGGCGCGCAGGCTCAAGTCCCCTCCAACACCATTGGCTTAAACCCTTACCGCCTCAAATGGAATCAAATCAATACCGACAAAGTACAAGTTGTTTTTCCGCGCGGCTTAGAGGCGCAAGGGCAACGCGTAGCCAATTTGGTGCATTATATGTGGGACAACGGCAATGAAAGTATTGGCAATCGAATGAAAAAAGTGAGTATTTTTCTCCAAAATCAAAGCACGGTACCTAATGCTTTTGTTACCGTGGGTCCGTTTCGCTCGGAGTTTTATCTCACGCCGCCGCAATTTAATGATTATGGTATGTTGAGTTGGGTCGATTTGCTTACCATTCACGAATACCGCCACGTAAAGCAATTTTCGAATGCCAATCGGGGCATCACGCGCTTGGTCAAGACCGTTTTGGGTTCGTGGGCTTGGGGTGGAATGGCGGGTACGGCAATGCCGCGCTGGTATTGGGAAGGCGATGCCGTAGGAGCAGAAACCGCCTTGAGCAATGGCGGGCGCGGACGCTTACCCCAGTTTGATATGGAGTATAAGTCCTTGATTTTGAGCAACAAACGCTATGGCTATGAAAAAGCCCAAGCTACTTCTTTGCGCGATTTTGTGCCTAATCATTACAATTTGGGGTATTATATGACGACCTTCGCCCGCCGCAGATTTGGCGAAGATATTTGGCAAAAAACCACCGAAGATGCCGTACGGTATCGAGGCTTGTTTTATCCCTTGAGTCGCAGTTTGAACCGGCGTACCGGCTTCCGCACGCCCGAACTTTACCGCGCCATGCGCCAAGACCTCGATAGTATGTGGAAAGCCGAAGCCCAAAAATTGGAATTGACCCCTTCTACCAAAAAAAATCAATTAAAAAAAGACCGGTTTACGAGTTATCAATTTCCATTTTATATGGAAGATGGCTCTATTGTGGCGGAAAAAAGCAGTTTTAATCAAATTCGCACCTATTACCGCATTTATCCTGATGGGCGCGAAGTAAGGCTGACTCAGCCCGGCATCAATGTGGAGAGCAATGCCACACTTTCGGTATCAAATAATTTATTGTGTTGGGCAGAATTTGGCTATGGTGAACGCTGGGGCTACCAAAATTTTTCGGTTATTCGAACTTATAGTATGATTAATCAGAAAAAATATAAATTAAGTTCGCGCTCCCGCTATTTTGCCCCCGCACTCTCGAGTCGGGCTGATAAAATTGTGGCGGTCGAGATTAAGGAAAGTCTTGATAATCAGTTAGTTATATTAAATACTCAAAGCGGAGAAGTTATCAAAAAGTTACCTAATCCTGATAGTTTGTTGCTTTCTTATCCCCGTTGGAGCGATGATGACCAACATTTGATTGCCGTTGCCCTCAAAAACGAAAAACAATGGCTCGTGAAAATAAATGCCGAAACCGGCACCTACGCCAACTTAATTCCACCTTCAACTTATCAAATCAGTTATCCTTGCGTCAAAGGCGATTATGTCTATTTTTCGGGCGCACATACGGGTATCAACAATATTTTTGCCGTCAAAATGGGTGAATCAGACCTCTATCAAGTTACTTCGGTAAGTTTGGGGGCTTTTCAGCCGGCAGTATCCAAAGATGGTAACAAGCTGATTTACAGCGAGTTTACGGCAATGGGTTATGATTTGATGGAAATGGAACTCAAGCCCGATACTTGGAAAAAATGGACACCCGTCTCGTCCAGCCCCAGCGAAATCACTTATTATAAATCCATTGCCGAGCAAGAAGGTGGTAGCATTACCCAAAAAGCTGGTAGTCAGCGTTTTGAAGTCAAAAAATACAACAAATGGTCAGGGTTGATAAATCCCCACAGTATTTTGCCTTATTTTCTGCCGCCGGTAACTGGCGTTCGGTTGTTGATGGACAATAAATTTAGCACGCTCTCGGGCGAATTGGCGGCTTATTACAACAATAACGAAAAAGAAATGACTTATTCAGCCAATTTGTCGTATGCCGAGCTGTATCCGATTATCAATGTGGGATATGATTATGGGCAAAGAAGTCGCTCCAATCTCGATTTTGCCGCCCTTGCCCCCAATGATACGACCGTTTTTGTCCGAAGTTATACCGCGCGCTGGACTGAGAGCGATTTTTCAGTCGGGTTGGCTTTGCCTTTCAATTTGACCAAAGGCACTTTCTTTCAAAATTTGCGTTTGCGGGCTGATTATCACTGGATAAATCTTGAAACTGACAATTTGAATGAAAGAGTAAATAATTTTACTCCCGACACTATCCGCTTGCGAAGACCCGATAATGTCAATCGTTTTCGCAACTTATTTAATCGAAGATTAGCCACCCAAAATATTCAGGCACTTGACTTGCAATTCCGATTTAGCACTTTTCAAAGAACTGCTTTGCAAAACATTTTACCGCGTTGGGGTTTTTTGTTGGATATTCGCCAACGCCAGACCTTGAATGGCGGGCAAAATCAAGGCAAAGTATTCAATTTTAGAAGTGATTTGTATATACCGGGGTTTATGCGCAATCATAATTTTTATGTCAATTTTGCCTATCAACGCGAAAATTTTTTAGATGTATATAAATTTCGTAATTTTTTCTTTTATCCGCGTGGCACTGGCAGTGTATCGAGCGATGAAATCACCAAAATTGGTTTCAATTATAGCCTGCCTTTGTTGTACCCGGATATGGCAATCAGTTCTTTGGCATTTATCAAACGCATCAAAGCCAATTTCTTCTACGATTTTGCCCAAGCAAATCTTACTTCTTGGCGACCTTTTATTCCCCGACAAGATAATATAAGCTCGATGGGTGTCGAGCTTACTTTTGATGTCCGATTCCTAAGATTGATAGAAGCTGATTTGGGTTTTCGCTATAGTTATGTCCCCAATGCCCGTTATACGCCGAATGGGCAAAACCATCAATTCCAATTTTTGTTATTTCGTTTGGGTATTTAATAACAATACCTCGAGATAGTTCTTTAAGTCATTGATAATCTTTGACTTTTGACAAATCAGAATGTACCCCAGCCTTTAGGCTGTGCCTCCCCCAGCCTAAAGGCTGGGGTACAATTTTATAAATACTTGATAATCAACAAGTTATACCATTTTAAGTGTTTTATGTAGAAGCTGATTATCCGCCAAAAGCGAGACGTAGTCAGATGCGTAGTAAATAACTCGGAACTATCCGAACTATTTGATTCAATATAGAGGCTCATTTCTTTGAGTGATTTTTATGATTAATTCATAAGTAATTGATAATCAATTACTTATAAAAATTTAGTTTACAAAGCAAAGCAATGTATAACAAAAAATTTATCAAATTTAAAATGCAAAAATACTTATTAGTCATAATTTTTTGGGTGTTTGCCCTTAGTCCGGCGTGGGCAAAAAGCAAAATCCATCCCGCAAATTTATTTGCAATTTTGGCGATTGTGTCCAGTGGTTTTATCATCGCTTTTTGGGTGGCTATTTGGTTGAAACGCAAGCGAAAATAAATAAGGCTAATCCACTGGCGGCGTTGGCTGAAACTATATTTTTTGTCATTATGAGCGAAGCTCTGAAGAAACTTAGTCTTTCCTAATCCAAAGCTAAATTCCTTCAAAGGTTCATTCATTGATTTCATAAAGTCTTCGCGTATTCGTCAATGCTCAGAATGACAATTTCTTTCAAAATTCTACTACCTCAAATAAAGTAAATACAATATTCTACACTTCTTAATATAAGCTAAATAATTGATAATCAATGAGTTATAAATTCATTCTGGTTCTTCAGTACTTTTCAGGAATTGTTTAGTTTAGAAATTGCCCAAAGCCGCTTACGCGCGCAGGCTGGAAGTCTGCGCTACAATTTTTCTTGAAAAAGGCGGAAAAACCTTTATTTTTTGAAATTTTGAAAGACTTAACTTTCAGGAACAAGAAAAAAATAATGTAAACAGTATTTTTTGATAACACATTGATTTTCAGGCAATTACAAAATTATTCATTTTACATTATTCATTTTACATTATTCACTATTCATTCCTTACTTATTTTGCAAATATTTCACCATCAAAGTACCGGCGCGTTGCGAAGCTCCTACTTCACCCATTTTTGCTTTAATCATCGCATAATCAGCCAATACTTGAGCGCGTTTTTCGCCGCCGACAATGATTTTTTTCATCTCTCTGACCAAAAAATTGGTATGAACTTGATTTTGGAGCAACTCAATGACTACTTCTTTTTCGGCAATCAAATTGACCAAGGAAAAATGATTCAACACCATTACCAAGCTCCCAATCAAAAAAGTAATAGGTACAATTTTATAAATCACAATTTGCGGCACATTGAACAAAGCTGTTTCTAAAGTAGCCGTTCCCGAAGCTACAATGGCACTTTCGGCAACGGTGAGCAAATCATAAGTCTGGTCAAGCACAAATTTTACTTGGGGATATTTTTGCAAATCGGCGTACAATTCGGCAGGCAAGTTGGAAACTCCCGCCACTACAAATTGATGATTGGGAAAGTGGGGAATCACTTTGAGCATCTCGGGAAGCAGTTTTTTTACCTCTTGTTTTCTGCTACCCGGCAATAGAGCTATCAAGGGTTTGTCGCCCAAGTTTTGTTGGTTTTTAAACTGGGGGTTGGGAACAAATTGCGATAAAGCATCTAACAATGGATTGCCCACATAATCGACCTCGTAGTCAAATTTTTTGAAAAAACTGACTTCAAACGGAAAAATCACAAACAGCCTATCCACATTTGCCTTGATTTTGTAAGCCCGTTTGGTATTCCAAGCCCAGACTTTGGGCGAGATATAAAAAAAAGTTTTGATGCCCGCCAACTCGGTTTTTACATACTTGGCAATGCGCAAATTGAATCCGGCATAGTCCACCAAAACCACTACATCGGGTTGCCAGTCTTTGATATCGGCTTTACATTCTTTCAAAAATTTAAAAATGGTGCGCAAGTTCTGCACTACTTCCCAAATACCCATAAAAGCCAATTCGCGGTAGTGTTTGACCATTGTACCGCCCACTTTTTGCATTTCATCACCTCCCCAAAATCTAAATTCTGCCGCTTGGTCTTGTGCCACAATTGCCTTCATCAAATTGGAGGCGTGCAAATCACCGGAGCGTTCGCCGGCTATGATATAATATTTCATTTATTTATAAATCTTTGATAATCAATTGGTTACAATCTTTATCTTCTTAAGTTTTTACTTCATTTTCCTGGCTTCGATGGGCGGAAGATTAGTGGGGAAGCGAGTTTTAAAAGCAACCGACTTTCATCATCATACCAAAGTAAGTTAAGTACAGGTTTTATGCTGTTTCGCTACGTAACTGGGCTATCTGATCGATTGTTAAATCAGTCAAATCAGCAATCGTTTCGTTGTCAAAACCTTTTTTAATTGCTTTTTTCGCCATTTCAATTGCTTTTTCTTGTTTGGCTTCCAATTTTGCGGTATATTCTACACTTATTTCAATACGTCTGTTTTCTTGAAAACGGTCATACATTTTCTTATCTTCCTCTGATAAGTTTTCGTAACGTAGTTTTTCTTTGGCTTTATCCAAGCCTTTTGCCCTAAAACTATCTTGCACCTCACTGTTTTTTAAAAAATATACCCACTCGTCAAAGGTGTTTTTGGCAGTATCATTAAAATTATTTACTTTCAAAATATAATATTTCGGAAAAATATCAGACACCTTTTCCACGCTAAAATCTTGTTTTTGCAAGGTAGTAGGCAACAAAATATCGTTTTGGTGCAAACCTACAAACTCGCCTTTGTATTCATATACATAATCTTTACCCTGCCCTAAGCCAAAATAGACAATGTTTATGGAATATATTTTTTTGATTGTTCTATAAGGCTCGCCTTCTTTAATGTATTCAGTTACTAATTTTGACACGCCGTAAAGCATTCTCTGGAAGTAGTCAACTTCGGAGTCGTTCTGAATTTCCACCAGCATCAATTCATTGCTTTGGGACTTTACCAAAATATCTACTCTATTATATTTATCGTACTCATCTTGTTTATTGCCTTCGCTTTCCAAAATGCTTTCTATTCTTATATCAAACCGAAGGAACTCCGATAAAAAGCCTTCTAAAATGGCAAAATTGGCTTTATGGCGAAGCAATTTTTTCATTGCCCAATCAAAACGCACTAATTTTTTGCTCATACTATAATTTTTTAGACAAAATTAAGTATTTCTCCAAGAGAAAAGAAGTGATTTTGTTCAGAGTGAGGAAAATATAACTCGATTATTGCCACTCAAGCTCTAACTCTAACGTGAATATTTTAAATTAGGAACAAGAATAAAATAAAGTAAACAATTGCATTTATTAATTAACTGATAATCAATGTATTACATCAGCACATCAGCACATCTTATAATTAACTCATTACTTACATTGGAAAAGTACAAAAAATAAGTTTTTATAATGAAATGCGAAATTCCGAAACAACTCCCCAAATTGTCCTCCTATAAGGCATTTTGTTCAATTGCTATTTTTTAAAATATTTCTACAATCAATTGATAATCAACACATCATAATTTGTTCAAAAGCACCGGAGAAAAACAAATTTTTATTATTTTTGAAAAATCAGTTTAGGTTTAAAAGGGTGTGATTTCAGTATGATGTAGTTAATTGTCTCTAGGGTAGAGGAATTTCCAAGCTTGTTCCCATCGACCTTTGGTCAAGACTAAACTTCTT
>JALONJ010000140.1 GCA_025455045.1 Microscillaceae bacterium
TTATTTTTAAAATAATTGATGATTTGTCAAAAAAAGCGTATTTTTACATCATAATTAGCTCATTATCAAATAGTTACTAAAATATTCACGTTATTTTAGGGCTTGGGCAAGCCTAACTAGGCACACAAGGGCAGTTTGCTCTTTAAAACTTGCTTGCTTAAAAATAAAATGAAGCTCAGTACTTCAACCCCAGTTGATGGTTGGCAAGCGATTGGGGTTAAGTTTCATACACAAAAAATACGCTCAAATAAAAACTTTGAATCACAGATAAATAGCTGATTATCAACGATTTGACCACTTATCGGCACACACTATTTTTACCAGTTGAATATATAAAAGTCGCAAAGCAATCAAAATACGGTTGATAAATTGTTGTAATAAAACAAACATTGGGTTTAAGCCTTTCAAAAATTAAAATTAAATATTGGGTCATTTTCAGTTTTATATTACGAAAAATATTTTTTTTTGATACATTAGCTTTTTATTACCTTACTATTACCCATCAAAAAAATATGGAATTTGTACGCACGCCCGACGAGCAATTTGCCAATCTGCCCGATTATCCGTTCACTGCCAACTACCTCACAATCAATGGTTTACGTATCCATTATGTAGATGAAGGTGTCGGCGAAACTATCTTATGCTTGCACGGCGAGCCGAGTTGGTCGTTTTTGTATCGCAAAATGATTAAAGTGCTTGCTCCCCACCATCGGGTAGTTGCCCCCGACTTAGCCGGATTTGGTAAGTCCGACAAGCCCACCAACCTCGATGATTATACTTATGGATTTCATTTGGACATCTTGTTGCAGTTCATTGACCAACTCAATCTTGACAAAATCACCTTTGTTGTGCAAGATTGGGGCGGTTTATTGGGTTTGCGAGTAGCCAGTTTGATACCCGAAAAAGTAGCTCGCTTGGTGATTATGAATACTTTTTTGCCTACCGGCGACGAAGCCGTAGGACAAGGATTTATGAACTGGCTCAATTTTGTCAAAAACACGCCCGACCTGCCCATTGGCAAAATTTTTCAAATGAGTATGGCTACCCCCAATACCTTGCCCGCCGATATTGAAGCTGCTTACAATGCCCCCTTTCCTGATATGAATTACAAAGCCGGAGCGCGCAAATTTCCTCTCCTTGTACCCATCACCCCTGATACCGAAGCCGGAAACCAAATGAAACAAGCCCGCGAAATCATCAAAAATATGCACAAACCCGCGCTGATTATGTTTTCGGACAAAGACCCCGTAACCGGCAATGGCAAATATTTATTTTATGACTTGATAGCCGAAAAATACCGCCGCAATGTCGAAATCAAAGATGCCGGACACTTTCTCCAAGAAGAAAAAGGCGAAGAACTTGCCCAACACATCTTACAATTTATGCAAGATTTTGCGGTCTAAATGTAGCTTGACTTAGGCGCGATTTCTGGCTTTCGTATATAGAGCTTCACTTATGCGTCTGCCTCCGTAGGGTCAGGTTTGCAAACCCAACCCCACGAAGGCAGACGCGCAAGCGGGGCATCTTCCGCTTTTGGCGGATTCTATTCGCTACGTCTTTATTTTGAAAACATAATTAATTCTGCTTTGGCAATGCGGGGCGGGGATTTGAATGATTTTTTAGGCTTTTCTCTAGCAATAGTTCGGACAGTTTCTGGTTTCTAGTTCCGAATTTTTTGCTAAGTACTTGACAATCAGTTGGTTACAAGAAATATCTGAAATAACATAACTTGATAATCTTTGACTTTTGAAATTTTTTTACCTAAAATGTAACCCAAAAGGCTTTTTGAAGGAAATAAAGCAGACTTGAAAATTTTGAAAACCTTTTTGAACTTTCGACAAAAGTGCCTTTTTATCGAAAGTCCAAAAAAGCCTCCAACCCCTAAGCAAAATAAAACCCGGTATTTAAAACCCAGTTTTTGAGGTTTTTAAGGCATATTTTATGCGCTAAGAATTGTGGCGGAAAACCGATTTTGTCAAAAGTCGAGGATAATCACAAGTTATGCTATTTTAAGTATTTTGTATAACTATCTGATTATCAATCACTTAACAAAAAATTCGGAACTAAATCTCCGCCTCTGGCGAAGCAGGGGGCTTAGAAACTGTCCGAACTATTGATTCTAAAAATATAGCCCTCATCAGTGCATCGGGTAAAGTTTAGCCTTTGCCTTCCTCTCAAACATTGCGCTCAATATGGGCTTTGACATATTGCAACATATTGATAATCCGCTTGAGGTCGTCTTTATCAGTTGCATCAAAAGCATTGCTAACTGTATATTCCTGGTCTTTTAGGAATACAAAAAACCAAAATTGACCGATATTATACAAGCCATAAATAGGCAAATTTGAACCATTATTCTTGGCTTGAGCGGCGAGCATTGCAATTAACAATTGCCCTTGTGGGTCAGATTGTCCTTTGATTTGGGGCTTGTATTCATTCAGAAAAAAGAAAGGAATTTGAGGTCTTTGTTTACCGGTAGCCACTAGCATTTCCACACGCCCGCGTAAAGTAGTAGTATTATTTTGAATATCTGTAGCGGTAGCTTGGAAGGTTACTTCCATAAAAGTCCGATATTTATTGGGAGCGTAGAAATCCACTATTTGAATAATCGGCATAATAAAGAATACTTTGATATCTTCTTCATTCCAAAAATTAGCAAAATCCTGCAAACGAAGCCTTAAAAATTCTGAATTTTCTTCCTCTCGCGCACTAAGGTCTTGGCGAAAGTGTAGCCATTCATCCATTGCCCCCATATTTTTGATATGAGTGATACCAAAAGTACGTTCCACATCTTCGGTTTCCCACTTCTCAAAATTTTCATAAAAAATCGTTTTTTCACAAATTTACAAAACCTTTTGGATTTACTCCCTCAATGCCCTAAGATTATGTAATACTGTGCTAGGTTTCCAAGTCTAGCACGATATACTTGCACGTTTCCAACGTGCCTAGCGCGAGTATAACTAGCCTTAGAACATAGCTAAGTATTTGATAATCAATTACTTATAAAATCATCTGAAGTATTAAAGTAACGCATTGATTTAAAAAATCCGCCTATTTGAACGGCGAAAAAAACGGGGCAATCGGCACTATCAAACGCGCCGAAACCAAATGACGATTGACGGATTCCATTCCTTTGGCAAATACAATATTGTAGCCGTAGTTGATGCTCCAAAGCCCCCAACCTATCCCGATTTCGGGGCGTAGTGCCAAGCTGTTTTGGGTGGGCGAAAGGTAATAAATAGTGTGCAATCCGGTAGAAAAAATGGTGAGTCCGTGAGCAATAGCCGAAAGTTTGACTCCGGTAAGCCGGGTGTTCAAATTTAGCTCGGCAGATGCCCCCAAACCAAAAAACAAAATATCTTTTTTAAAACCTTTCAAAATCCCCAATTCGGCTACACTGTATTTGCCTTGCTGAAATCCGGCTTGCAAGCCCCACAGTACTCCCTCGTAGTCCTCCTGCCAATCAAAGCGCGTTTGGGGCATTTTTTGGGTAACCTCTCCCCTACTCTTTGCCGAAAATCCGCGATTCCAAATACTCAAATATCTCAAACTATCTAAACCCTCGATTTGGGCAGGAATTTGCCCAAAGCGGTTATGATTGAGGTCCAAGTGCTTGAGGCTTTTGAGCTGGGCAAAAGTTTCGGGCAGTGTATTCAATTGATTATCAGGCAAATACAGTTCTTGGAGCTTGCCCAATTTGCCAAAATTATCGGGAAGTTTTTTGAGGCGATTTCCGCCGCCCAGAAACACCAGACCTCTGCCCAAGCGCAAGACCTCAAGATTTTGTAATTGGGTAATTGCTTCGGGCAGTTTTTTCAATTGATTGCCATACAAATACAAATGTTTGAGATTTTTGATCGTGTATATTGCTTCGGGAATCGTTTTGAGACGATTCCAACCCAAATCCAAATATTCCAAACTATCTAATTGGGCAAATCCAATCGGAAGTTCGGATAGTTGATTGTTGTAAACGTCCAACCATTTCAATCTTTTTAATTGAGCTATTTCGGGGGGCAATGATTTTAGTTCGTTGTCGGATAAGGTGAGTTGTTGGAGGTTTTTGAGCAAGCCGATTTGTGGGGAAAGATTTTGGAGTTTTTGCCCACCCAAATCTAGGACGGTTACTTTTTCGGGGTTTTTGAGAGCTTCTGCCCAAGAATGATACGTGGTATCGGAGGCGAAAACCGAGGCGGCTTTTTTTACTTTTTCTAAAAGATTTTGTGCCGATACATAGCATAAATCGAGAAAAATAAGGCTAATAACCAAAAAAGTTTGTTTCATTGGAAGTAAACCACAGAGGGCAAAAATGGAGGAAATGGTTTTCGCGCTCTAAATTAAGGCTTATCGGGCAAGATTTCAAATTTGCAGGCAATTAGCCCGAATTTTTAGCTTTTTTTGATTTTGGTAGTTGGCTTTTTGATGGGTAATTTTCTCAAAACAAAAAAAACACTTGCCGCTTGGGGCAAGTGTTTCTAATCTATTGACTATCAAATGATTAATAACGGTAGTGTTCGGCTTTGAACGGACCTTTGGGGGTAACGCCAATGTATTCGGCTTGTTCTTCGCTCAAAGTTTCCAACTCTGCCCCTACTTTGGCAAGGTGGAGACTGGCAACTTTTTCGTCGAGGTGCTTAGGCAATACATATACTTTGTTCTCATATTTATCCGAATTATTCCAAAGCTCAATTTGTGCCAAAGTTTGGTTACAGAAAGAGTTAGACATTACGAATGAGGGGTGTCCCATTGCACAACCTAAGTTTACCAAACGACCTTCGGCAAGCAAAATAATGTCTTTGCCATCAATATTGTATTTATCTACTTGGGGTTTGATTTCAACTTTGGTATTGCCGTAGTGGGCATTCAACCAAGCTACATCTATTTCGGTATCGAAGTGTCCGATATTACAAACGATGGCTTTGTCTTTCATTTTGCGGAAATGGCGTTCAGTAACAATGTTTAAGTTACCGGTAGCCGTTACAAAAATATCGGCGATAGCGGCGGCATTGTCCATTTTCATTACTTGATAACCTTCCATCGCGGCTTGCAAAGCGCAAATAGGGTCAATTTCGGTAACGATTACGCGTACGCCGGCTCCACGCAAAGAAGCGGCAGAGCCTTTGCCCACATCACCAAAACCGGCAACTACGGCTACTTTTCCGGCAAGCATTACATCGGTAGCGCGGCGAATAGCATCTACCAATGACTCTTTGCAGCCGTAAAGATTATCAAATTTTGATTTGGTAACTGAGTCATTTACATTGATGGCAGGCATCGGCAAAGTGCCTTTGCGCATACGCTCGTATAGGCGGTGTACGCCGGTAGTGGTTTCTTCCGAAAGTCCTTTGATACCGGGAACCAACTCAGGGTATTTGTCCAAAACCATATTAGTAAGGTCGCCTCCGTCATCTAAAATCATATTCAAGGGTTGTCCGCCCTCAAAAGCAAACAAAGTTTGCTCGATACACCAATCAAACTCTTCGGCATTTTGTCCTTTCCAAGCAAAAACCGGTACTCCGGCGGCGGCAATGGCGGCGGCGGCGTGGTCTTGGGTAGAGAAAATATTGCAAGATGACCAAGTAACCTCAGCCCCTAGCTCAACCAATGTTTCAATCAACACCCCAGTTTGGATAGTCATGTGCAAACATCCGGCAATTCTTGCCCCTTTGAGAGGCTTAGAAGCCCCAAATTCTTGGCGAAGTGCCATCAAACCGGGCATTTCGGCTTCGGCGAGGGTAAGTTCTTTGCGTCCCCATTCAGCTAGAGAGAGGTCTTTTACTTTGTAGTTGGCTTTTTGCGTATCTACCATTTTTTTATTTTTGGATTAAGATTTTTCAAATTTTGCGCAAAGGTAAGGTTTTTCTTTTTAAAAAAGAAAGTTTCTATAAAAAATACAAGAAATATTCTATTTTTTTAATAAAAATTTAATTTAAACTTCAAAAGATTATATTTCAGGTTTAAATTACTATCGCATATTCATATAAAAACCAAAAAACCTCCCAATCGTTTGGGTAAGCTAAATCTCTATGGCAAAAATTTTGTACAAATCTTAATCTGTGTGCATATTTGAATCAAAAAAAAATACTATGAAATTACTCCACCACGTTCATCATACGGCTTTGCGTTGTTTAGATGCCGAACAAACCAAGTGGTTTTGGCACGAAGTATTGGGGCTGAAAATTGCCGGAGCTTTAAAAATCACCGAAGACCCCGGAACAAAAAAACCTTGCAATTATTTACACATTTTTTTTGAAACCGGCGATGGCAATTATATTGCCTTCTTTGACGACCCCGACACTCTGCGCCCCGAGCATAAATACAAAAAACACCCTTTCGACTTTCATATTGCGCTCGAGGTAGAGACGATGGACGAACTCTTGGCTTGGCAAAAACACATCAACGAAAAAGGCGTGCAATGCCTCGGTCCGGTCAATCACGACTTTGTTCACTCGATTTATATGTTTGACCCCAATGGTCTCAATGTAGAAATCACGATGCGAGATGCCCAACACGACCAAATTATGGCGCACGAAGCCGCCCAAACCGCCGAAGTACTCGAGCAATGGACAGCCGAAAGCCGCCCCAAAAAAGTAGAAATATTGGGCAATGAGGCGATTGACAATAGAAATACTAAGTTTTTTAAGTAAAAAACTAAACTAGATTTGGGTTTATTACGTCCTAAAAAAAGATTTTAAAAAAATCAATTAGAAATTAGAAATTAATAATTAGAAGTTAAAAAATACATAACTATCTGATTATCAAATACTTACACCTTTGCAAGTGTTTGCTTTATTTTTAAATCATTCCCTAGAAACTCTATAAACTACTTTACATTCATTCATCATTAAATAACCATTTATGTCTATTAAGTTACTTTTCAAATTGCTCGGTATTATCTCATTGATTGCGGTTTTGATGGTTTCCAATGCCCAAGCCCAAAAGCGCAAAGGTGATTTTGGTCCTTTCCGAAAACACAAGCCCCAAAGCAAGAAAAAAGACAAAAACCTCATTCGATTCGAGAATACACAATGGTGGCTGGGCGCAAAGTTTGGCGGCAATCTAACGCAAGCCAAACCTTTTGAACGATTTACCCCATTTAGTTCTACCAGCAATTTTAACCCTGATTTTTACAACAAACAATACCAAGATTTTCGTCCGGCGGGGGCTTTTTCGGGTTTTGTGATTACGTTTTTTCATCGTGGGTTTTCGGCAAGCCTCCAGCCCAACTATCGCCGCCACCGTTTTTTGTTTTCCAATGATTATGAATGGCTCGACCTCAGTAATCCCAACCTAAATCTCACGCTTAATTATCAATATGCGCAAAGTTTGGATTATATTGATATTCCTTTGTTGTTTCGTTATGATATTTTGCGCTCCAAATTGCGCCCTTTTGTGCAGTTGGGTGGGTATTATGGGCAATTAATCAATGCCAATCTGACTTTGGAAAGAACCGGCATTGACCGTGCTTCGGGCAGTACCAGCCCGATTAGCGAGCCGGAGCTTGAGGTGGGCAATCCCAATTATTTTATCAAAACCAGTCTAGGTCTATTGGGCGGAATTGGGGTAAATTATGATGTGGGCAATGTGCGCCTGAGCTTGGAGGCAAACTACCGCTATGGAATGAATAACTTGGCTAATGCCCAAAATCGCTACCTCGACAATCGCTTGGCAAGCATTGGTTATGCCCCCGACAATGTAAAACTCCGCAGTTTTGAAATTTCATTGAGTTGCTTGTTTCCTATGCGTTTCTTAATTTCCAAAAACTTCAAATCGGTGGACTGAAGGATTGAAGGTCTGAAGGATTGAGGGACTAATTAAATACAATAGGTTTCTTTTAAAATACGTAAATGCCTATTAATCAATTATTTATAAAATATTCGAAGTCATAATTCCGAAATCCGAAATCATAATTTTAAACTCTGAACTCTTAAAAAAATATGCTACATAAATTTTTTGCCAGATATTGCCCTTTTTTATTAATTTTTCTATTGGCTTGCGATTTAAAAGATGCCAAGGAAGTGGATTCCAGCCTGAGTTTTACCAAAATTTTTGACAACGATTTGTTTGCCAAAACCTTTACCCCTTTAGATGTCAAACAAACCCCAGACGGTGGGTATTTGGTCTTGGGCGAAACGGCGGTCGATTTCTCCACTTTTGCGGGCATTTTTCTCCTCAAAATTGACCGAGCCGGCAATGCCGTTTTTAGTCAAACCTTAGCCGATGGTTCGCTCAATCCGGTCAGCGATTTGGTACCTACTGCCAATGGTTTTTTCTTGATGTGTATGGATATTTTGGGTAATGAGACCAAACTAATCCGCATTGATTTTGACGGTATTCGAGTTACTGAAGTTCAGCGATATACCGGCATCAACAACCCGCTTAGTGCCACTCCCGAAGGCAACTCGAGTTGGGTAGTACAACATTATAACCAAGACGAAAACGCCGTATATGTATCTTCGCTTGCCAACAACAACCCTTCGCGCTCGCAACAAATGGCTTTTCCGATTGTGGTTGATGGCTATACCGAAAGTCGAATTGAAGATGCAATTTTTAAACACCTCAACCGAATCGGGCGCAAAAAACCCTTTATGAGTGGGAGCTTGGGCAGTGGAATGTACTTTTATAATGGCTATTTGGAAGAAACTTTTTCGGTGGTGTTTTTCCGATTTGGCGAAGAATACGCCTACGGACCCGATGGCGGGCAAGAACCGGCAAAACTGCTGGGGGTAAGTGATGATGAAGTGGTCAGCAATATTTTCCAAACCGGCAATCGGACGTTTGCCTTGGCGCGCTATGCTAATGGGGCAAACTTTTTTACGACCAAAACCGATGATTTATTCAATGATATTATTCTCAACAATACGGTCATTCAAACCGAGGATTTAACAAATTTGCCCATTTTAGAACTTTTCCCCAATGCGCGAGTTGTTCTAAAAAGAGTGCAAATCGGCGGCAGAAGGGTGTTGTTGTATGCCAGCGACACCATCGGCAAGCAAATTGTTTTGTTTGCCTACGATGAAGCTACCGGAAATTTATTGGGCAAAAAATACCTTGGTTCGGGCTTTCCTTACGAAATAGGCGGTTTTGACCAAACCGATGACGGCGGCTTGGCGGTAGTCGGCACAACTTACATTACGGGCAGGTTTCCGCGCGTGTGTATGTTTAAATTGAGTAATCAAGATTTGCTCAATTTGATTAGTCTGAGTGGAAATTAATCAGATTTATTGAGAAAAATAGCCCGCACACAAATTTTTTGAAGTTTTTGCTTTATTTTCGCCCAAATTTTTAAAATGAATTATCTAATTTAAAAATAATTATAGCTAAACTACTGATTGTCAATTAGTTATAATTATTTTTTATTTCAAAAATTATTAAAAAATGATTCAAAGAATTCAAACGATATTTTTGTTTTTGGTGGGTGTATGTTTGTTGGCAGTGCTTTTTTTTCCGATTTGGCAGAAAAATAATTCCACCACCCAAGAAAAAGTAGAACTGACGGCTTTTGTCCTTAACTATAGCAAGGGTAGTACCCCTCCTACAACTACTTATTCATTTTATATTGCTATCGCGGCTTTGGCGGCGGCGGGACTGGCTTTTTATACCATTTTTCAATACAAAAATCGGGTTTTACAAATCAAGCTTTGTTTACTCAACACCTTGCTTATTGTGGCAGCATTGGGTTTGATGATGCTGTTTTATTACTCTGGCGAAGCTCTGGTCAAAGAACCCAAATATGGAGCTTTTGCACCCGGGTTTTATTTTCCGGCTATTGCCCTTATTTTCAATATGCTGGCTCGGCGATTTATCAAAAAAGACGAAGACCTCGTAAGGTCAATGGATAGATTGCGGTAAAAGGGGCGCATTTCAAATTTACGCATTTCTTTTGCCTCACCCTGCCCTCTCCGAAGGAGAGGGTGATAGGTAGTAAATTTGAAATGCACCCGATAAAAGGCTAATTTGCAAATTTCTGAATTTCAGTAAATTTTATTATCAATAAATCAATAGATCAATAAATCAACAAATCAATAAATCAATAAATCAACAAATCAACAAATCAATAATCTTTATCATTTAAAATTTAACAAATATGCGCTTACTTATTTTGTTTATTTTGACCACCTTAATAATGGCTTCCTGTGTATCGAGCAAAAAATTTAAAGCCTTAGAAGCAAATTACAACGAATTGAGCGAAAAAAACCGACTCGCCAACTCCGATTTAGCCTCTACCAAAACGGCTTTGGTGTATTGCAACGAAGAAAAAGATAAATTAGCCAAAGAAATTGATTATCTCAAAAGCGTCAATTCTAATTTGATGAACAACATTACCGAAATGACTATGTTGTCGAAAAAAGAAGCACAAAATCTCTCTACTTCTTTAGAAAAAATCAAAGAAAAAGATTTACAAATCAAGACCCTCAACGAAGCCATCAATCGCAAAGACTCTATGACCATTGCCCTAGTGAGTAGCCTCAAACGCGCCGTAGGTACTGAAGACAAAGACATAGAAATCAATGTTGAAAAAGGCGTGGTGATGGTTTCTATTTCGGATAAATTTTTGTTCAAAACCGGCAGTTATGAAATCAGCTCCCGTGCCGGTGAAGTATTGAAAAAAGTAGCTTTGGTCTTGCAAGACCGCCCCGACTTTGAGGTTTTGATTGAAGGACATACCGATAACGTACCTTTCAAACGTGGTGAATTGCTCGACAACTGGGATTTGAGCGTGAAACGTGCGACTGCCCTAGCTCGCAATTTGGTTACGCAATACAAAGTAGCTCCTGAACGTTTGATTCCGGCTGGTCGGGGGGCGTATGTGCCTTTGCAAAGCAACGACACCGCCGAAGGCAGAGCCGCCAATCGCCGTACTCGGGTGATTATTATGCCCAAAATTGACCAATTTTATGGTCTGATTGAAGAAGGTATGAAGGGTGGTAAAAAATAATTTTGCTTGATAAATCAAAAAAAGTCCGATTTTGAAAAGTCGGACTTTTTTTGTTTGTAATTCATTGATTATGAGGTATTTATACAATTTTTAACCCCATAGCTTCGGCAAAGTTTTGAACTTTGCCGAAGCTGACTAAAAAATATGATTCTTCAGCACTTTTCAGGAAATCCTAGCTTTATGCTAAACCTAAACTCATTTACGCAACAAGCAGGCTAGAAGCCTACATTACAATTTTCCTGAAAAAGAACCTAATTTTTAAGGATTTTCTGCCAGCAATTTGTCCATAAATTGATTAAATTCTCTTTTAAATTTTTCATAATAAATCCCTGTACCGGGTCCGGTAAAGCCGGTGTGAATCCGCCGAACTTTGCCCTGCCGGTCTATAAAAATAGTAGTCGGAAAAGCCAAGACCTGATTCAACATCGGGAGAGTTTCGGCGGCGGCTTGTTTGTTGTTGGTGCCGGCAATCAATACTTCATAATCAATTTTGTAACGCGCTTGCATTTTCTCAACGCCGACTTTGGCTTGCGCAAATTCGGGGCTACGCTCATAAGCCAAACCTATGACTTCTGCTCCGCGTTGTTTATGTTTTTTGTACCAAGAAGCCAAAAAAGCCGTTTCGTCCATACAATTAGGACACCAAGAACCCATAATTTGCACAATGACTACCTTGCCCCGATAAGCCGAGTCGGTCAAAGAAACCTTTTTTTGCTTCAAATTGGGAAAACTAAAAGCCAATCGCTCGTAGCCTTCTTTCAAAAAAGTGAGCTTGTCGGCATCGGGCAGGCTGGCGGTATCATTTTTAAAACCGCTAAAAGTTTCGTAACCGAGTTTGCCTGCCCAAAACTCGCCCTGTAGTTGCTTCGCATCGCCCTGAGTTTTGAATAAAAAACCGTGATTGCCATCAAAAGTAGATAAACGCATTTGCGAGCCTTCCAAAATGCCTTCCAAATAGCGGTAATCGCCCGTGGTAGTCAAAAAAGTGCCTACTATTTTTTTGCCTTTTTGTTTAAAAATCCCGACTGCCGGATAGCTTTTTTGGTTTTGGTCGGTAAAAGTAATCGACCATTTGCCTTCCACATTGAGCGCGGGGGCTTGTTCCGATTCTACAAAACGCGGTTTTTGCCCATACTCAGCTACAAAAGCTACGGCTTGCGAAGACTTATAGGCATATTTAATCCACTGCCCTACCATCTTGTTTTCATTCTCGAGTTTGGCGGCAAGTACAGCATCAAAAATATGCAAGTGCATAATGACCGAGTCGTTTTTAACCGAAATTTCATCTAATTTGAGCCGTTCTTCGGCATTGAGAATATAAGCCACATAACGATTGTTTTCGGATTTGATATCTAAATGGAAAGGGGCTTCGCCACCTTGTAGTTGTATGGCTACCCGCCACAAGCCGGTCTTCAGTTTGGGATTTTGCGCAAATCCTGTCAATTGACTGATTATCAATAAGATGCCTAAAAAAATCAAATTCTTTTTCATTCGCACATTTATTTTTTTGGCAAAGGAAAAATATAAGCCGCACTCAAAAAAATATTTAACTAAAACCTAACATAAAAAATGTTAAAACTAGCGTGATGGTTTTGGGGAAATAAGTTAATCAATTGATAATCAGGCAATTATGAAAATAAAAGAATTCTTTAATCATTTTCAGGAATGAGAATTTTTTTTCTGAAATTTATCAATTTCAGTGATTCTGAGCGAAGCGAAGAATCTGAAACTCTTGATAATCAACGCTTTAGATTCATATTCATTTTGCTTGGTAATGTTCAGAATCACTGAAAAGCGAGAGCTTTTCAGAATTCAATGGAATTGCCGAAGGCAATTCCTGAAAAGTGGTGAAGATCCAATAAAAGAATTCTTTAATCATTTTCAGGAATCTAAAAAAAATCTGAAAAGTTCTCACTTTTCAGTGATTCTGAGCGAAGCGAGTAATCTTAAATTCAGTCAGGAACGGCTAAGATTCCTCGCTTTGCTCGGAATGACAAATTAAAAACTAACAAGGGTAATTCCTGAGAAATACTAAAGAACCATAAAATAATTTTCACGACTTTTCAAAAAAAAAAATTGTAACGCAGGCTGACAGTCCGCATTACAATTTTCTGGAAAAGTGTTGAAGAATCATTTTTAAAACATAAGTAATTGATAATCAATCAGTTAAGAATTTGTGTGCAAAATATGGAGTGCCTCCGAAAAATCACATTTTTGGGTTTGGATAATCTCCGCCAATTGAACGGCGAGCGCAATCTCTTGCACACTTTGCGCTGTATCTGCGTCCTGATATTCATAAACTTCGGTCTGAGAGGGCGACAAAATAGCCGCCACCAAACTTTTTAAACTTGCTTCGTTGTAGCTCAACATATTTTAAAAAATATAACTAACTGATAATCAATTATTTACTTTACTTGCTTGGTTCTTCGCTCATTTTGAGGAAGTTCTAGCTTTATTCCAACACTAAACTCATTTACGCGCGCAGGCTAACAGCCTGCGTTACATTTTTCCTGAAAAGTGGCGAAGATTCACTTGCTTGATTCATTGAGGCGTAGCTCTTGCTCAAGACGCGTAGTGAGTTGTTGGCAGAGGTTTTCTATCTCGATAGCCATTATTTCGTCATAAGTGGCATTGCGAATGGTATCTGCCATCCCCGACATTGTTTCAATAAAAAAGCGTTTCATTTCGTGGACTTCCATATCTTTGGTCCAGAGGTCAATTTTGAGGGTGCCTTTTTCGTGGTCATCCCACAAAGCCAAAGCCATTGCTTTTACGGGGTGAAAACCAATGGCGGGACTGTCGGTCGCTTGCCATTCAATCAATTCGGGAACATTTTGCTCGTCGAGGGTAACTTCAATATTTATTTTTGATTTTTTCATTGGTCTAAATTTAGGGGGCAAAATTATAAAAAACTTTGTTAAAAACCGTGAGTAATTCGTAGAGTTTCTGGTTTCAAGTTTCGAGTTTCTGGTTTCGAGTTTCGAGTTTCTGGTTTCAAGTTTCGAGTTTCTGGTTTCGAGTTCCGAGTTTCTGGGTGAGGACTAATTCTACTTTGGCACTTTAAAAATGAATCAGGATATTTGAGCTATTTTTTTAAGAAACAAGAATAAAATAAAGTAAACAATTGAATTTATGAATTAATTGATAATCAATGGATTACATTAGCACATCAGCACATCTTATAATTAACTCATTTAATTGACTGTGTCTGCCTCTGCCTGATTATCCTCCAAAGGCGGACACAGTCAATAAGTTACAAAAAAATTCATTGCTCATTGAAGCATATTGTACCCGCCCAACAATGGGTTTGATGAACCAATAATTCAGAAAATGCTAAAAAAAGTATCAATTTCGAGGTTTTGATTTTTTTTTAAATATTATTTCAAAAAAAGAATAATTTTTTTACAAAATGTTTATATTTGTTGGTTCATAGAGCCTAAAAATTCTAAAAAATTAATACTCAGATATATATGAAATTTATCGTAAACTCTAGTGTTTTACAAAAACAATTATCGGCTTTGAGTGGCGTGATTATCAACAATCCGGTAGTGCCGATTTTGGAAAATTTTTTGTTTGTGATTGAAAAAGGTAAGCTCACCGCCAGTGCTTCCGATTTGCAAATCACAATGACCACCGAGCTGAACATCGAGACCAGTGATAGTGGCAGTATTGCCGTACCCGCCAAGATATTGCTCGAGACACTCAAAACCCTTCCCGAACAGCCGGTTACTTTTAATATCGATACCGATAGCCAAAGCATTGAAGTTACTTCTTACAAAGGTCGTTATAAACTGACCGGCGAAAGAGCCGAAGACTTCCCCAAAATCCCCGAACCAAGCGGCAATTTAAAAATAAACACTACCTCCGAGTTTTTGGCAGATGCCATTAGCAACACCTTGTTTGCTATTGGCAACGACGAACTGCGCCCCGCAATGACCGGTGTGTATTTGAAATTGGAAAAAGAGAAAGCCACTTTTGTTGCTACGGACGGCAATAGGCTCATTCGTTATGAACGCCAAGACATTTCGTCTAGTGAAATCACCTCGATGATTTTGCCCAAAAAAGCAATGAGTTTGCTCAAATCGAGCCTCCCCGGTGATAATACCGAAGTAGATATGCAATTTAGCAGTTCAAATGCCTTTTTTGGCTTCAATAATGTGCGCCTAAGCTGTAGATTGATTGACGAAAACTACCCCGATTACGAAAACGCCATTCCTCTGAACAATACCAATGTGTTGGAAATTGACCGCAGTGAAATGCTTAGTTCCTTGAAACGTTTGGATATTTATGCCAACAAAACCACCCACCAAATTCGCCTCAAATTGCAAAGCAATGCCTTGCAAATATTTGCCGAAGATTTGGACTTTTCTAACGAAGCGCAAGAGCAACTAATGTGCGAATACGATGGCGATGATATGGAAATTGGTTTCAATGCCAAGTTTTTGATTGAAATATTGAGCAATTCCGAATCGAGAGAGATTGAAATGAAATTCTCGACTCCCAATCGTGCCGGAATCATTCTTCCCAAAGAAAAAAACCCCGAAGAAGAAATCTTAATGCTCATTATGCCGGTAATGCTAAATAGCTACGCTTAAATATAAACTCCGCATTATCAATATATTACAAAGGGTTGGCAAATTGCCAGCCTTTTTTACTTTGATAGATTGGTCATTAGTAAATGATATGATTACTTTTGCAAAAATTAGTCTGAAAAAGCCGGAATGTTCAAAACTTATTGCATCATTATTATCTTTCTGATAGGCTTTGGCACAACCAATGGCTTGGCTCAAACTGCTGTTTTGGACAGTTTGGAAAATATATTGCAAAAAACCTCGAGTGATACTGCCAAAATCCGCTTACATATCAAAATTGCCGAAATCTTATCCGCCACCCAAACCGCAAAAGCCCAGAAAAATGCCCAAAAAGCCCTAGAAATTGCCCAAAAATACCGACTCACGACTCGTGAAGTAGAAAGTATGTTGTTGATAGGTAGTTTGTTTTTTCAACAAAATAAACCTGAAAAAACGCTCCAACAAGCTGTACAAGCCCTCAAAATCGCCGAAAAAGCTCGAGATAGCGTTTTGATTCACGATTGCTTGGTATCCATGTCCAATTATTATATGGGGCAACACAATGTCAAAAAATCGCTTGCGAATCTTGAAAATTCTTTAATTTTTTTTCAAAAAAAACAACTCAATCAGCGAATTATCAATACTGCCATTACTTTGGGCAATGTCTATTATCAAAGCAATGAATTTAAAAAAGCTCAAACCAACTATGAACTGGCACTTCGGTATGTTCGCCCGGTCAAAAATCATCGGAGTCTAGCGATGTGTCTGGGCAATTTGGGCAATGTATGTGATGAATTGAAAGATTATGCGCAGGCGGTTCGCTATTATCAAGAAGCCTTGGCAATTTATCGGCAGAAAAATCGAAAATTTGCCATTGCTTGGATGTTGGGCAATTTGGGAGCCACTTATTACAAAATGCAAGATTATAACAATGCCGAAAAATACCTCAACGAAGGCCGAACCCTTGCCCGCGAAACCCAAGCCCTAGAGTGGCTCCTGCACAATTACGAATATTCGGCAAAATTAGCCGAAGTTCGCCAAGATTATCGGCTTGCCCTTGATTTTCAAAAGCAATATTTAAGCACCAAAGACAGCCTGTTTAATGAACGTAAAACCCAGCAAATCAATGAATTACAGACTCGCTTTGAGACCGAAAAGAAAGAAGCAGAAAACCTAGCCCTCAAAAAAGAACGAACCTTACACCAACAAATCATCAATACCCAAAAAACTTATAACTTGCTGATAATCAGCTTATTGGCTTTAGTAAGCGTAATTGCCTTTTTTTTGTATTGGGCGCGCACAAAACTTCATCAGCAAAATACAATATTGAAAACCCAAAAAGAAGAAATTTTACAACAAAAAGAAGAAATCCAAGAAATCAACGAAGACCTCGACCAGAAAGTCCGAGAACGCACGGCTCATTTGTCTGCCCGAAATCAACAATTGACCCAATACAATTTTATCAACTCTCACAAACTACGTGCGCCCTTAGCCAATATTCTGGGTTTAATCAACCTTGCCCGCGAAGTTCCTGATGCCATCAAAGCTGAAGATTGGCTCAGAATGATCGAGCATTCGTCTCAAGAACTGGATAAAATTGTGTACGAAATCAATGCTTTGTTAGACAATGATGAAGATTGATAAGTGATTGATTATCAGTATTTTATATACAAAAATAAGACTCCCAAACCTGCTCATTGCCACGTTTGACGGGTAGCCAAACACAAAACTTTTGGGCAGATGATTGTCAAAGTTTCATATTTTTTTATTAATTTTGTAGCCGTTTCATTTTGAAACGCTTGTATTTGGGGTCGACTGGACTTGACAGCCTGAGTGGATGAGTGTATAAGCACGTCAGGAGTTGGAAATGCCTCCTGTCAAAAATGTTTCCGAACAATAATTGGCGAAAATACTTACGCCCTCGCTGCTTAATCTAGGTATTAAATAGCGTGTGTCTCACAAGTTCTCTGTTCTGCCGAACTTGTACTCGAGGCATCATCTCGCAGAACTGCCGTGGCTAAGGTTGCGCAAGCCAAATAAGCTAAGTAACTAAGGTGAGTTTTTAGGTAGTTGTTCACTTGAACTCGCTCGAAAATTTCAGAACAACTAAGCGTGTAGAAGGCATTATGTTCGCCTTGCCTGGACGAGGGTTCGAATCCCTCCGACTCCACAATCCAAATCATAACCCTTTGTAAATCAAGTATTTACAAAGGGTTTGTTTTTTGAGGGGGACTAGATGGGGGACATTTTTATAATTCTTCAAAAAGGCAGCCAAGTCATTTTTATACCTAGCTGTTTTAAGTCTTTTTTGACTTAAAACCCTCATAAATGAAAAGTTTCCGGCTTTGCCGAGCCGGTTTTGACTGCCTAAACTCAAGAATAAATACCTGATTATCAGTTACTTACATTCTTAGTCTATCGCTAAGCTACAGCCCACCACGCCTATAAACCGCTTGAGGCGGTTAGAAGGTCAGAGACCTTCTGTTTCATTCATCGTGTCCAGTCTCCCTTCGGAAGACTGGACACAACAGGGGGAGAAAGTTTAACTATTTTTTTGCCTCTCTAACTCAGCTTTCAACTTTTTGCCTTTGGAGCTAAGGATAGGTTTTTTACCATATTTGGCTTGGATATCAGCAATCATTTGTTGGGCATCTAATACAATCACTACTTTAGCTTGATTTTCACGTTTATTTTTCATCAATTTAGTTTTTAGAGATATAAAACTTTTCGTAATCTAAGGAAAAATCGGGAGTTTTAGGAATAAGCTCTCCTTTTTCTAACGCTAAAATTTTGAATTGAGTTTGAATAAACCCCCAATTGTCTTTGATAATTTTTTGGTAGAGTCGAGTGCGGGTGGCAGTACTTCCTTGAACAATCAAAACTGCTTGAGGATATAAATCAAAAAAATCTCGAGTCGTTTGAATAATAGTGGCTAATACCTTCACTATATCGCCGTTATTAGAAACTGATTTATCATCTAGTTCTTGGGTAACAGGGTTATAATCGCCAAAAGCTAAATTATATAAATTTTCTTGCAATTCCTCATAAATGACTACTTTAACGTGAATATTTTTATAACTAATTGATAATCAAATAATTATAATGTAAAAAATACATTTTTTCGGTAAATTATAAATTATATTTAAAATAAACTT
>JALONJ010000141.1 GCA_025455045.1 Microscillaceae bacterium
TATTCATAAAAATAAATCAAAAGAATATAGTTTCTAAATAAAGCCTAGCCCATTCAAGCAAACAAGCCACAAAATTTACATCATATCAAAATCACACCCTTTGAAACAATTGATTATTTGTCAAAAAGGGTGCATTTTTGCATCATAATTAGCTCATTATCAAATAGTTACTAAAATATTCACGTTATTTAATCAAATGGACTGATTTCAAAATTATATTTTTCTCACTTACCCTTGATCACCCCTTTCAAAAATTGGCGCATTTGCCCGTATTTTTGGTAAGGATAACAAAGCCACTTAAGTTTTTTGACTTCTTTGGCAATGTGGTCGGCATTGGCATTGATTTGGGCTTCTATCTTTTGCTTTACATAGTTGTATAGTTGAATATCGTATTTATTGCGCTCGGCAATTTGCTTTTTGATTTCGTTGCTTACCGGAGCAGTAGGCTTCTTTTTGTTGATGTTTTCGTTGTAATACACCGGATAACCCCAACCCAGTTCTTCTTTGAGCATAATGAGTGTTTCGTCAAAATAATCCAATACACTTGCCAGCAAAAAATGTTCGTCAAGGTTTTTGATTGCCATTTGTAGGGCTTCCTCGGTACATTTTTCTTCGGGGGGAATCCCGGATATAGAGCGCGTTTGTCCATTGTCGAGTTCGTGGGTTATATCACTCACTACATACTCCTCAACCGTCATATTGCGCGAGGTAACGACTTCGTACAAATAATGATTGGGGCGGCTCAATACATAATAATAATGCGAGATAACTCGCTTGACCGGTTCGCGCAAAACCGTGATGTATCGAGAAGGCGAATTAAAGTATTGATGATAGCCAAAGGGCATATGACCACGCAGGAGGCGAATTTCTTCTTTTTCGGCTTGGGGCAAATCCAAAAATTTGTAATGGGCTGGGCGTTTATTGATAATCGGAATTGTAAATATCTCTCTTTTTTTGAATTGATTGCCCAATACATTATACAAACTCATTCCGCCGGTTTTGGGTATGTGCAAAAATATAATTCGCGGATTTTGATTTGTTGCCATAAAATTATTTTTTTAAAGATGTAACAGTAGTTAATAGATTGATTTTATTTATTATCTGATGTTTTTCCGATTAATTTATTTTATAAAACACTGATAATCAGCAAGTTATAAATTTATTTATAAAATATAAGTTCCAAAGTTAAAAATATAAATAACTATCTGATTATCAAATATTTAGCAATTTTCGAGGCTTGATTTCCTGCTATTTAGCCAATATTTTTTTATACATATCTACATACATTTGTGTAACGACTTCTATTGAAAAGTTTTGCCTTACGTAGTCTATGCCTTCCTCGCTGAGTTGGGCATAGCGCACCGGATTATCAATCAATTTTTCTATGGCTTGGGCAATGGCGGCAGGCGAGCTTACATCGACCAAAATTCCATTTTTGCCATAGTTCAAAACCCAAGGAATTGCCCCGGCTTTTTCACCGGCTACCACCGGCACGCCGCTTGCCAAACCCTCGAGCAAAGTATTGCCAAACGACTCCTCCAATGCCGGATGAATGAGGATGTCGAAGTGGGGCATTTTGCTCATCAATTGATTGTGGTCAATCTTGCCATTAAACACGACACCTTCGGTACTGGCGTGGGCTTCTGCCCATTGTTGCGCCAAACCTCCAGCTTCAAAATCAGCCCCATAAAAGTGGTATTCAATCTTTTCGCCGTATTTTTTGCGCAATTCTTGGAATGCCAACAGCGCAGGGTAGGCGTTTTTTCGTTTGGAAAAGAAATTTAAAACTGATACCAAAGTTATTTTATCGCTAGAAAGGGTGCGTCCTTTGTCAAGAATAAATTTTTGATTGATAGGATTGGGAATGATAGGGATATTTTTGCGAAAAAAACTCAGTTTGTCTTGCAAATAAGAGGAATTGACACTAAAATTTTTACCCCTTCGGCGCACCCAAAAGTCTTGCAAAAGCCTTGACACGCGCGCAGGGTCGGGGTTAAACTTGAACATTTCCCAAGTAGAATCTCGAAATGTAATCAAATGCGGCACTTTGGCACGGAGTGTACCTTCGGCAAACTCATAACTCCAGTGGGCATTGACAATATCGGGTTTATCTTGCAAAATAAAGGCTTTGATTTGTTTGGCTTCCTGATTGAACAAATCCAACATACGCAACCGGCGATTGGGGCGCAACCTGCCTACATAAATAGTCAGTTGTTTGCCTTTGAGAATCAGAGGTTGGGGCAAGCCGCTACTCAGGGTATAAATCGATAGTTGATGTCCGGCAGCTAATAAGCCATTGGCTAAAGTTTGGACGGCTGTTCCCAACATTCCCAATTTGAGGTGTTCGGGCTGCGGATTGTCCAAATAATCTTTTAAAGCATTGACCGTGATGGGACCGGCTAAACCTATTTTCATTTTAAAAAAAATCGTAATTTATTGATAATCAGGTGTTTATAATGAAATGGTAATGTGGTGTAATGGTAGTATGGTGTAATGGCTTTGTAAAACCAGAAACCAGAAACTAAAAACCAGAAACCAGAAACCAGAAACCAGAAACTAGAAACCAGAAACTAAAAACTAAAAACCAACGAACTAGGCTTTAAGCATTGCCAGCAATTTGGCAACCGGCTTGCTATTGGCTCTTTTATTGACAATTTTTTCAACTTTTTCGGCTATTTCTAAACGAATGGCTTGGTTGGGTTTGATAAACAAGGCTAAGAGCAAACTCAATGCCCCGCCGACTATCGCCCCACCAAAAACGACCACAATAGGCAAATTAAACCATTTTAAGCTCGCCGTAATTGCCCAAATCAGCAAAGCGGTAATCAGCCCGGCATAAATTCCCCCACGATAGGCTATCCAAAGGTCTTGCCATTCAAATTGGACAATTTTTTTGATGACAAACATATACCCAAAGTTTTTGAAGGCTTCGGAAATCAAAATCGCCCAAGCAAACCCCACCAAACCCCAAGGGCTGAACACAAAAAACAAAATACACATCAAAACCACATACACAATTTGGAGTTTGAGTTTGGGATTGAGCGAAGCCGTAGCATTGCATACCACGCCGCCAAAGTGTGAAGTAAACCGAAATGGGGCAGAAAGTGCCAAAATTTGCAAAATAGGAATGGCTTCGTCCCATTTGTTGCCCAACATTACGTGGATAATGGCATCAGCCGCAAAAAACACGCCTACTCCTATGGGTATCAACAAAAAAGCAATCAAAGTAATTGCCGAAAGATAAACTTTGCGCAGGCGGTCCGTTTCGCCTTGAATTTTACTCAAGGACGGAAACAAAACCAAAGACAAACTTCGCGTGAGTTGCATCATCGGAATATTGATGATAAATCCGGCGCGATTGTAAACCCCCAAAGCCCCACTCCCCGCCAAACGATTGATGATGAGTGTATCAATCGAATGTCCAAAAAATTCTAAAAAACTAATGATTGAGATTTTGCTGCCATACTCAAACAAAGGTTGGTAATATTTCCAGCTAAAAATCGGGACAAGGCTATGCCGCGCAATCACATACGAAAATACTGCATTGATAAAAGTCTGACTCAAATATGCCAACACCAAACTCCATACGCCCCAGCCCATATACGCCGCGCCTACCCCAATCAAAATATAACCAATGATGTACGACAGCATATTGCGAATAGCAAAGGCTTTAAATTTCAAATCGCGGCGAATCAGACTTAAGGAGGTCGTAGAAAAACCTTCAAATAAAATCGCCAAACTCATCCACCGCAATACCGGTATAATATCGGGGTTGTGGTCTTTGTCCAAATAAGGGGCAAATGGAGCTAAAAAAACAAATAACAAGAAAAAAAACGTACACAAAATCATATTGGAAGTAAACGCCGCTCGGATTTCCGGCTCACTCAAATCCTTTTTTTGGATAATGGCTTGAGCCATTCCCATTTGCGAAAGGTAACTTCCAAAATGCAATACTACCAAAGATGTAGCTACCAAGCCAAAGTCCACTTTATCCAGCCAACGCGCCATAATAGCCGTATAGCCAATTTGTAAAACTGTATGTGTGATGGTAGAAATAGAAGTCCATTTGATACCACGAGCGGTTTTAGCCGTCAGATTTTGCGCCACCTGTCAATTTTTTTATAGTTTACAAATCTATTTTAAAATAAATAACTACCTGATAGTCAGATAGTTATGAATAATATTGCTCAATTAATCAATATGTGTGACAGTTTTTAAAAGTTAGTTTGTCAAAATTCATAACTCATTGATAATCAGATAGTTATAAAATTTTGATTAAAAAACATAAACCCTTGATAATCAGATAGTTAGCAATTTTTAATAATTGAAAAATTAATTTTGTCACACATATTGTTAATTTAATTTTATAAAAATCACATAAAATTCAGTTTAAAAAAAATATTCTCACTTCTCACTCCTCCCTTCTCACTCCTTTCCTTCACTATATTGCTCAAGCTTAAGGATTGCCAAGCCCAATACCGAAAAATAATATTCGGGATAGACATACGAAGCCCCATACGATACCCCACTTGCAATAAAACAAGCCAATACAATTTGTTCAATAGTCAAATGCTTGGCAGCATACAATTTGGAATAAAAAAACAATGCCGGAGGAACCATCATCAGCAATAAACCAATAAGCCCTTGGTAAAAGAGCCTGTCCATATACACACTATGAAAGTGATGCCCACTCGCATCATCAAAGGCTAGTTTGCCCGTATGTTCCACAAACTGTGCCGGAAGCTCAAAACCGGCAAAGCGCATTCCAAAAATAAAATGCTTTTCCACATAAGGCCAATAACTTTGCCATTGCATTTGTCGCCATTGCGAAGTTGAGACTTTTCCTTCATCATTTTCTTCAAAGGGACTCATAATTTGTTGAAAATTCTCGTTGAGTTTTTGGGTGATTTTTTCGTCACTCAACACAAATGCACTTGCAAATACACTCACCAAAAACAAGAAAATAGCTATGGGCACCATTGCCTCAAAAGTAACTTTATAATTGGTTTTGCGAAGCAACAAAATATTCAAAGCCAATGCCACCGCCATCGCAATCCAAACTGTGCGATGCTGCAAGAACATAATCAGCGCAAATGCCCCCAAAAAATAAAACAAATTATAAAATTGTCGGGTGAGAAAATATCGATTGAAATAATACAAAAACGGCAACAGCAAAGTATAAACTGATGAGCAACCAAAGCCGCGGTCGTGGCTGGTAAAGGCAGCAGCACTAAAAGCACTGCGATTGACCGTAGCCGCATTGCTAAAAAACATCACCATCGTTACAAAAATGATTCCGGCAAGGCTTACTTCAGGATTGAATCTTTTATAAAACCCGTAAGTAAAAAACACCAAAAACAAAACCATTATTTTTTGAAATACGTGAGGATATTTGAAGGGGCTGTTATACAAATACAAGGATTCTAGCACCATAAATAGCAAATAAGCCAATGCTAGGTAAAACCAACGCCTGACAAAAGGCGAAAAATTCCCTACAAATAAAAACGACAAAGCCACCGCCGCCGGCAATACCATTTTGTCGGTAGTGATTTTGGTAAGTTCCAAAAACATCCTTTCGGTAGTCAGTATGAATACAAATACCAATAAATATATAGGACGAATATTTAAAAACATTTCGCTTTAAATAAATTTGCGCAGACCCAGTTTGATTACCCAGCAGAGCTAGAGAAAGTTTAACCTAAAATTTAAAAATTCAAAGATTCACAAATTCCTAGGGAATTGGGAATTAATAATTAGGAATTAGAAATTATTTAATTGCCTGATTTTCAATTAATTATATTTTTAAAAGTGTCACTTTATTTTGAATCTGTTTCTAAGAGGGTTTATCCTCGAGTTTAGGTTCGTTTTTGACAATACTTTCAGTTGGATTTGGGCTTTCTTGATTAAAAATAGAAGATTTCTTATTTTGTTTATAATAATCGTTTTTGCGGTTTTTGTAAAGATATTCTTGCATTTCAGAAAAATTCACTCGATTAAGTAAAAGATAGATGTTTTTTACTTTACCGGCTTCGTAGGCTTCATTGATATCAACCAGCAGCTTTTTACGCGTATAATTGAAACGTGCTACATATAGCGTTATATCTAGGGAGTTTTTCAAAGTAAGATAATCCGATACAAAACCTATAGGCGGAATATCCACAATGATATAATCATAAGTATCTTTGAGAACTCGCACCAAATTTTCCATTTTCAAGCCGTTGAGCAACAAAGGTGAATTGGCAATGGGTTGCCCACCGGCTATGATATCCAAATTCTCGATAGAAGTATGTTGAATAATCTCATCCATTGAGGCATTTTTGCTCAGATAATCAGCCAATCCAACTTTACTCGAGGTAAAATATACCCCCAAGCCTGAGTTAGGTTTGTATAAATCGGCTCCCAATAACAAAGTTTTTTTGCCGGCAAGTGCGTATATAGCGGCTAGATTTGCCGAACAATAAGTCTTACCCTCCAAGTTGATGGTAGAAGTAAGCCCTATCATTTTGCCTTGGTGATAGAGGTGGTTGTTGTCGGTGAGGGCGGTCGGCTCTAAGATTTGATTCAAACTGAGCATCACATTCCTAAAGCCCTCCGTAGTAGCCGAATACGGATGATTGATAACCGTAAGCTGATTTTTTTTGGGGGCTTTGGGTACCATAACCAGCAAAGGCAACTTGGTGGCTTCGGCAATGTCAGACTTATAGACCAGAGTATCATTGAAAGAATCTTGCACAACAATAAATCCAATCGGGATAAACACCCCGACAATCACGGCTATCAAATAAATAAACTGTGAGTTGGGTTTAATGGGTGCAGATTTCTCTTTGCGGGCTTGCTCTATCACTTTTATATCGGGAGTCGATATTTCCAAACCAATGATTGCCGCATCTTTTTTGGCATAGTAGTTTTTATACAAGTCTTGGCTCAGGTCGGCTTGGCGTTGAAAATCGCCCAAAGCTCGACTGCTCGAGGGTATTTGCCCTTGCAAGCGCAGGGCATTGTTATAATCAGTTATTACGCGGCGCAATTGACTACGAGTAGCCTGAATATTATTAGCCAAATAACTGTTGAGGTCGCGGCGAGCGGCATCGATTTGGGTATTTAGGCGAGATACCGCCGGGCTTGCTTCGGTTTCGGACAGCAATCGGGCGGCTTTGGCTCGGCTCAAATCCGATAGGGTATTGATTAAAGTATTGACTGTTTGGTCGCTTACACTAAAATTGATGGGGTTTGTCCAGCCTGCGTTATTTTGCAAAAAATTTAGCGCATTGTTATAACCATCTAGTTTTTGTTCTAGGATGTTTTTTTGGTCGCTGAGGTTATTGAGATTTTCGGTCGATTTTTTGTATAAATAATCAAAGTCAGTCGAGGTTTTTTCGGTTTGTAGGGCTTGCACATTGCTTTCGGAACGTGCTAGGCTATCTTCGGTTTCTTGCAATCTTTTGGAGATATGGCTCAAGGTTTTTTGAGCTTGAAAAGTTTTTTCATTGAAATCATCTTCAATCACCACGTCCATCAATTTATTCAAAAAAGCAATTTCTTTATCGGCAATTGTACCTTCAGAGCGAATGTTGAGGATATAAGAATCACGCTCGGCAGGCTCGGCTTTGATTTTGGCTTGGTAGGCGCGGGTAAGCGCAGTCGGATTATTGATAACTATAGTATAAGACTTGCCCACGGATTTGGCAAACCCCTCATTGGGTATCACCGTAAGTGCTAAACGATTGTCTTTATAAGGTTTTTTGACTTCTATTTTGTTTTGATATTTCAATTTCGGGATTTTTTGGTCCACAATCTCTTGCTTGGCATAATCATAGAGCATTACATCTTCGCCACTCCCCGAAATACGCACTTCTTTGGCAGAGACAATCTCGACTTTTAAGGGAACTTCAACCACCGATTTGCCGACTGAATCGAGTTTGATACGGAAGGGAAATTTGCCATAACGCTCGTTGATTGGATTGGGCTTATTGCCTACATAATACGAAACGCCAAAATCAAGTTTGTGAATAATTCGGCGAATCATATCAAAAGAGGTAATGACCCCTATCTTGTCCTTAGTGCTGATATTTCTATCCAATTTATGATCCACATTAAGCAACAAAGCATCTGGCTCATCGAGACCGGTGCGGCGCGGATTGAGCATCAAAGCAGCTTTGAAGCCATAAACTTTTTCGGACTTCGAGATGGTATAATAAGCCCACCCCAATGCCAAACCCAAGCTTGCCACCAATATATACCAATATTTTCCTAGCCGAAAAAACAGCAGGCCCAAATTTATACTATCATTTTTTAAGATTCTGCTCATATTATCTTAGTCATTTGCAATTGATAACAAATATAAAAAATACTATTATCAATCGTTTATATTTTTAAAATCGACTTTATATCTTTTTTTACAACCCAAAACTTAGCTTAAGCATTGTTTGATAAAAATTCATAAATGCCTGATAATCAATTGATTGTGAATAATTATTTATCAACTTATTGCGTTGTTTTTTGAGGTTATTGAATCATTGATTACCGGCATAACTTGGATTATCACCCTCAATTAATTGACAAATCAATCCTATGGCAAGTTTTGCCTCCAATTGTCATATATTCTATAATTATTCCCCGTCTATTGTTCCAAACTCTTAACGTGTATTGAGTCGGTCTATAAAATTCAAGATAAGAACTGCTGTTGATATACCCCCAAAAATTGCCGTGAGAATGGGAATATTTAAACGGCGAGCCTTGGCTTTCAAAGGCGGAACAATGATCTGGTCGTTGGGTTGGAGATAAAAATATTTGCTCAACAACAAATTGGAATCGGTCAAATCCAACAACACTACTTCATTGCCTTCGGCAGTTTGGCGAATCAGTTTGATTTCTTTGCGATTGGCGTAGTCTAGCATATCACCGGCAAATGAGATACCCTCAAGTACGGTAGCTTGATTATTAAACACGTGATAATGTCCGGGATTTCGTACTTCACCCAAAACAGACACTTTAAAATTGACCAATCTTACTGTTACATACGGTTGTTTGTAAAATTTGGCTACTGCTTTTTCGACATCGGCTTGTATTTGCTTGATAGTGAGGTCTTTAACATAAAACTCGCCCAAATTAGGCAAAGAGATTTTGCCGTCACTATTTACACTTTGCCCGCGCAAGTACAAATTTGCCAAGTTGCCTTGCCCTACATTGCCTCCGGCACCTCCACCTTGGGCTACCACCGGTACGTTAAGCTCGGCATCGGGTTGGTTGTTTTCGTTGCGAATATCCACCGCTAAAATATCGTTGATTTGAACTTTGTACTCGGGGCGTTCGATTTTAAATTTTTCGGGGTCGAGGGTAGCAAAAGAGTCTCTTTGCAAATAATTAATTCTTTTGATCGAGACACAAGAAAAAGTGAAAAGTATAAAAAAAGTAAATAAAATAAAGTTTTTTTTCATAATTAGTGTTTTTAATCAAAGTCAATAGTTTATTTAGATTGTGTTTTGATATAGTCAAATTTTTTTGTAAATATAACAATAAACTCACAAAAATAATTGGTTATCAACAAAACTTCTCATAACCAACTAATTAAATCAAGGAATAGGGCAAAAAATTTGCGGTTTTTTAATTTTTTTTAGTTCTGATAGTAACATTTACTTGATGAAAGCATTAGTGTAAATCCATTTGAAAAAATAAAATTAAAAAACATAAGCACTTGATTATCAATATTTTACAAATCAACCTTTGTGATTTTTATTTGCCTATCAGCAATCTTTTTTCTTACTAAGCAAATACTTGTCCAATTGTAGGACTTCCAATCGCCAGGGCTTGACCCTAGCTGGAGTTTGGTGGTATGATTGCTACAAATTGTAGCGATTGACTAGCTATGGTAGTCAGTTTTGTTTTGGCAGACACCGCAAAAAATAGCCCTTGTTGTATTCATTTCGGGGGAAATACCAACAAGGGTTTTGATATTTAAGTACCTAATAATCAATGATTTACATAACTTGAAGTTGATTTTTGAGTGGTTTGCGGCTCAATGGTCGAGGTCTTTTCTTTGCGCAAAGCCTGCAAAGAAGTAAGACTGTAATAACTCAACCAACTAATGATACCTAACAATTTGCAACCGTCTTCTACCACATACAAAGTATTTTCGGACAAATGAAGGGAGATTTTTGCCAAGATTTTTTCCAAAATTTTGGTATCGGCTGAAAGCGACAACCCAAAAAAGCCAAATGCCAAAATCAAGAAAATAAACGGACTCTCGAATATTTGTCGATAACTCAAGCCCAAATAGACTAGCAACAGACCGCCATAAGTAATTACAAAAGTGCGCCCAGAAATACCTATTGAGGGAAAAAAAGCATCGTGCATCAAAAACATATCATCGGTGTACAAAATGACCGTAAAAAACGCCCCCCATAAAAAAAAAGTCGCGCGGTGCTGATTTGGATAAATATTTCGCCACAAAAAATAGCTAAACAAACACACCCCAAAACTAGCCGCCCAAAAAAAGCCCCCAATATTGGAAAAAAGCCCAATATACAATCGGTCTTTGGCTTGCAGAACTGCCAATATATCGCGCGAAAAATGCGAAAAAGGTATTTGATAATAGCTACTTGCGCCGAAAATCATTAGTATAAAAAACAAAGCCACAAAATAAACACCTATGATTGTCAATGCGTGTGTCTGTATCTGCTTTAGCGCAGATTTGAATAGTGATAACATTTCATTTATTGAATTTAAAAGTAGGGAATAAAACAACTTCAATTTCGTGATACGGGGATATAACTCTTGCCACTAGGCTTACATCTTTTTGAACCATAGCTTGTATTCATACAAGCCACTAAGTCAAAGCCCTGTAAATCAATAAGTTACACACCCGACTATTTGTATTTTTGGACAGCCAGAAAAAGCGCGTAAATCGCCAGTCGGTCTGCCAGGAGAGGCAAATGTGTCAATAAATAAATTATATAAGATTTGTAGAAATTGTAGGCTACTTTGGGTAGCAATTACCCGGGAGTCAGGTATTTAAAATGGGTAAAATTTGTAGAGGGTATATGAGCAAAAAATTATATCGCTTAAAACTGGTATAATTGAGAAAGCTGTAAGAGGGCGGCTTATAGCTATATTAATATTTTATTAAATTTATGTTAATTTATTACAAATATAAAGCAATTAATGTAAATAAAATGTAAGTTTTGTTAAAAAAATCGAATTTGGGCAAAACAGAAAGTAAACACTCGACAACAGTATATCTAACTGATAATCAATATTTTATAAATAAAATTGTATTTTTAGATAATTTAGTGTTTAATATAAATCATTGAAAATCAAATAGTTATAAAAAAATAAATAATTTAATAATTTGATAACAATAAATGAATTTGCGAAAAAAAATGCGCTAGTTTATCCCAATTTGAGAAAAAATCTTAAAAAAAAACACCGTATCTGTGCATATCGTTGAATCATCAAACTAGGGCTAAATATGCCGTGTTTGGCTAAAAAAGTTGCCAAATAAATCTTAATTGACTATTTTTGTAGCACCAAACTACAAATTTTGATGAAAAAGATTATTTTTTGCTTAGGGGTTTGGCAATCCCTATTGAGTTTTGCCATTTTTGCCCAAACTTCTACCGATTACTGGAATGCCGGTACCCAGTGCTTGCAAAACCAAAACTATGCGTGTGCTGTTTTCAATTTTGAACAAGCCTTGAAGCTAAACCCTCGCTATATTCAAATCTACCTCAACTTAGGGGCATTATATAGCAAATTGGGCAAGTTTGAAGAAGCTTTGACTACCTATCAACAGGCCATTGCCCAAATCAATGCCTTGGATAGCGAGGGTCTCCAACAAATCCAAGAACTCAAAAATGCCGGTGATTCGGAAACTACCAAGGATATCAATGATGCCATTAAGAATCGTAAAGTACTATTAGCCGAAATCTACTACAACCGAGCCGATACTTATTTGAATTTGGGCAAAGCTCAAGAGGCAATGAATGATTATAATATGTCAATTCAAACCCACGCCAAACTTCCCGAAGCATTTTATAATCGGGGGCTTTTGAAACGCAAAAACCGAGATTTGAGTGGCGCAATTCAAGATTACAGTCAAGCCATTGCGCTGGATAATAAATATCAAATTGCTTACAAAAATCGGGGGCTGGCATACTACCTCAACCGCGAATACGCCAAAGCTGTCAAAGATTATGAGGCAAGTTTGCAGTTTGCTCCTCAAGATGCCGAAACGTACTACAACCGTGGCTTGGCAAAAATGGGCTTGCGCGACAAAATGGGGGCTTGCGCCGACTGGCGCAAAGCTCAACAAATGGGCAGCAATCGCGCCGCCGAAGCCTTGGGAAAATATTGCAATTGATTTGTACCTCTATCAGACTTAGCCCGAGTTTAAAACAATCGTATTTTTTTGTAATCACTTGATAATCAAATAGTTTAAAAAAATCATATTGCATAGCTCTTGAGCTGAAATCGCTTCCTTGTGAACAAATTAAATCATATATTTGCTCGATACTAAGTTTAACGCAGCAATTCCCACTGTAGAAATTTTAAACGAATGTTTGATTTTTTAGAATATTTAAAAATAACTTTTCTGTAACTAATTGATAATGAGGTGATTATAAATACACTTTTTTTACAACTTTCTTTTTTCTTGATAAAAAAGAAACAACGAAACCAAGCAACCC